>NZ_AEWE02000143.1:0-3164 GCF_000190455.2 Pseudomonas sp. TJI-51 | reverse complement strand
CGCCCGCTCCCACAGGTTTGGCGCTGAACGCAAGAAAAGCGCGATTCCCTGTAGGAGCGGGCGTGCCCGCGAAGGGTCGCAAAGCGGCCCCAAATTACTTAACTGACAGGCATTTATCCATTGGCTGTTCCGGCCTATTCAACCCGGGTCTCGCCGCTGTACACCAGAATCTCCCGACAACGCTTGCACAGGTAACGGCGGCCCTGGCGTACCAGCTTGTGCCGCTGGGCGGTAAACGGGAAGTCACTCTGCGGGCAAGGGCAGCGGTAGATGTAACGGGTCACCACGCGCCGTTGCACCTCGTAGTTGTGGCAGCGGTTTGGCGGCAGTTCGTACACGCCGCGCATGATCAGTTGCCATTCCTCGCCATGGGCCTGGATGCGGTCACCGAACAATTGGTGGGCCACCAGGTGCGCCACTTCGTGCGCGACCGTCTGGCGCAGAAAGTCCTCCTGATTGTCACGGTACAACTGCAGGTTGAAACGCAGCAGGTTCTCGTGCAGGTGGGCGACGCCGGCTTTTTGCCCGCGCAGCTTGAAGCTGATTTCCGGGCGCGGGAACTGGCGTTTGAAGAAGGTTTCGGCTTGCTGGTAACAGGTTTCGACGCGTTGCTTGAGCAGCTCGGGCATGGCGGGGTGGTTCTCCTGACCCGATCATTATGCCGCAACCTCGGGCCATGTGCCGAGCCACCGGTCAGCGCTCAGCCAAGGGCCGCCTTGCGGCGGCCCCTGGTTGATGCCCCGGTGTTGGTCGAGTCTGTTCTAGTTGGTGTAGACCGGCCCCACGCCCAGTCCCCAGATGATCACCGTGGCGGCCATGATCGCCACCAGCACTACCAGGCCCACCGCCAGCACCGAGCTGGAGAACAGGAAGCCTTCGTCAGCGGGTATGTTCATGAAGGTCGGCAAGCCGACGTACAGCAGGTACACCGTGTAACAGACCGCCGCAGTGCCGATCAGCATGCCCAGCCACAAGTGCGGGTACAGCGCCGCCAGGCCGCCGATGAACAATGGGGTGGCCGTATAGGTGGCGAACGCTATGCACTGGGCCATGGATGGGTTGGCATCGTAGGTGCGGGCCATCCAGTGGATGAACGCGCCCATTACCGCTACCCCGGCCAGCATCGCCAGGTAGGACATGATGCTCATCCACAGGGCACTCTCCATGGTCAGCATCACGGCCGGCCGGTCGCCGATCACCCAGCCGACCTGGGTGGTGCCGATGAACGCGGACACTGCGGGAATCGCCGCAAGGATCAGGGTGTGCGTCAGGTACATGTGGCTGATGGATTCTTCTTCGCCACGGATTTCCCGCCATTCCTGGTCGGGATGGGTAAACAGCCCCACAACGTGATGAATCATGCCGTCACTCCTCTCAATGTTGCCAAACGCCCCCAAATGGAGCGCAAGCGGCCCGAGGCCGAACACCGAAGCAAGCGGTAATGTGGCCTTATGTGGCAGTATAGGAAGCGGTTACCCGCACAAACCGCGCTTTTTAGAGCAAATTGCGCTGTCGCCCGCCCTGGTGATTACATTGAAGTCTTTGTCGGAATGCCTACAGCGCGGGCGCGTTTGTGCGTAAAATAGCCGCCTTTTGTCACACCTCGCGGATTCAAGCGCTATGGGCACCCTCTCGGTCAACCAGAACAAACTGCAAAAACGCCTGCGTCGTCTCGCCGGCGAAGCCATCACCGACTACAACATGATCGAGGATGGCGACAAGGTCATGGTCTGCCTGTCCGGCGGCAAGGACAGCTACACCATGCTCGATGTTCTGTTGCACCTGCAGAAGGTGGCGCCGATCACCTTCGAGATCGTTGCGGTGAACATGGACCAGAAGCAACCAGGGTTCCCCGAGCACGTGCTGCCGGCGTACCTGAAGGCGCTGGGGGTCGAGTACCACATCGTCGAGAAGGACACCTACTCGGTGGTCAAGGAGCTGGTGCCCGAGGGCAAGACCACCTGTTCGCTGTGCTCGCGCCTGCGCCGTGGCACGCTGTACACCTTCGCCGACGAAATCGGTGCGACCAAGATGGCGCTGGGGCACCACCGCGACGACATCGTCGAAACCTTCTTCCTCAACATGTTCTTCAACGGCGCGCTCAAGGGCATGCCGCCGAAGCTGCGTGCCGACGATGGCCGCAACGTGGTGATCCGCCCGTTGGCCTACTGCAGCGAGAAGGATATCCAGGCCTACTCGGACATGAAGGCCTTCCCGATCATCCCGTGCAACCTGTGCGGCTCGCAGGAAAACCTGCAGCGCCAGGTGGTCAAGGACATGCTGGTGGAGTGGGAGCGCAAGCACCCGGGCCGTACCGAGAGCATTTTCCGTGCATTGCAGAACGTGGCGCCGTCGCAGCTGGCCGACCGCAACCTGTTCGACTTCACCAGCCTGAAGATCGACGAAAACGCGGCGCCGCGCTTCCTGGACGTGGTGAACATCTAGGCCTATGCGCGATTATCAGTGGCTGCATGAGTACTGCCTGAACCGCTTCGGCTCTGCCCAGGCGCTGGAAGCCTTCCTGCCGCAGCCGCGCACGCCGGCGCAACTGCGCCAGATCAGCGACGACCGCTACTTGTCGACCTTGGCCCTGCGTGTATTTCGCGCTGGCCTCAAGCACAGCCTGGTGGATGCCAAGTGGCCAGCCTTCGAGCAGGTGTTTTTCGGCTTCGACCCGGAAAAAGTGGTGTTGATGGGCGCCGAACACCTGGAGCGGCTGATGCAGGATCAGCGCATCATCCGCCACCTGGGCAAACTCAAGAGCGTGCCACGCAATGCACAGATGGTGCTGGACATCGCCAAGGTGCATGGCAGTTTTGGCGCGTTCGTTGCCGACTGGCCGGTGACCGACATTGTCGGGCTGTGGAAGTACCTGGCCAAGCATGGCAACCAGCTCGGCGGTTTGTCGGCGCCACGGTTCTTGCGCATGGTTGGCAAGGACACCTTTGTCCCGACCGAGGATATGGCGGCGGCGCTGATTGCCCAAAAAGTGATCGACAAGCAGCCGACCAGCCAGCGCGACCTGGCGCTGGTGCAGCAGGTGTTCAACCAGTGGCACGCCGAAAGCGGGCGGCCGCTGTGCCAGTTGTCGGTGATGCTGGCGCATACCGTCAACCATTGAGCATGCCGGGGCCGCTGTGCGGTCCAATCGCCGGCAAGCCAGC
>NZ_AEWE02000142.1:0-9028 GCF_000190455.2 Pseudomonas sp. TJI-51 | reverse complement strand
AGCTCGCGATGCGCCGCGCGGGCGGCGCTCGATATCAGCGATAACGCTCAAGCCAGTGCGCATAAGGCGCTGGCAAGGTCCAGGAGGCTTTTTCCACCCCCAGCTCCTTGGCCGCAAAGTAGGCCCAGTGCGGGTCGGCCAGGTGCGCGCGGCCTACCGACACCAGGTCCAGCTGGTTGGCCTGCAATGCCGCTTCGGCCAGCTGCGGGGTACCGAAACCCCACGCCGACGTCACCGGCAGCTTGGCTTCACGGCGCACACGCTCGGCAATCGGTCCCATGAACGCCGGGCCCCATGGGATGTTGGTATCAGGGATGGTAAAGCCGACACTCACGCTCAGCAGGTCCAGGCCGCCAGCCTTGAACCGCCGCGCCAACTCGATCGACTCTTCCAGGGTCTGCTCATCACGGCCGTCGTATTCCAGCACGCCAAAACGCGCCGTCAGCGGCAGGTTTTCTGGCCACACTTCACGTACTGCCGCCAGGGTTTCCAGCAGGAAGCGGCTGCGGTTGTCGAAACTGCCACCGTAGGCATCGGTACGCTTGTTGGAGTGCTCGGAGAAGAAGCTCTGCCCCAGGTAGCCGTGGGCAAAGTGCAGCTCGATCCACTCGAAGCCGGCATCGCGTGCACGGCGGGCGGCATCGACGAAGTCCTGCTTGACCCGGGCGATGTCCTCCAGGGTCATGGCACGCGGCACTTTGGGCAGGTGTGCACCAAAGGCAATGGCCGACGGGGCAATGGTTTCCCAGCCGCGGGCATCGTCGGCGGCAATATGGTCGTCACCTTCCCAGGGCCGGTTGGCGCTGGCCTTGCGCCCGGCGTGGGCGATCTGGATGCCCGGTACCGAACCTGCTGCCTTGATCGCCTGTACCACCGGTACGAACGCCTGGGCATGGGCGTCGCTCCAGATGCCGGCGCAGCCGGGGGTAATGCGCCCCTCCGGTGCCACCGCCGTGGCTTCGACCACCAGCAAGCCGGCACCGCCACGGGCCATGCCGGCCAGGTGCACATGGTGCCAGTCGTTGATCATGCCGTCCTCGGCCATGTACTGGCACATCGGCGGAATGGCGATGCGGTTGCGCAGGGTGACGTCCTTGAGGGTGTAAGGTTGGAACAACGCGGACATGGGAAACTCCCGGACTATGTGGATACGATTGTTCGATCATAATCGAACTATGGCAATAATGGAAACCCCCGGTATCATGTGCAGCATGCGAGCCTATAAACATCCCAACCCTGAAGACCTGGTGCTGGAGCGCCTGCTGTACGCCCTGAGCGACCCCGTGCGCATGGGCATCGTGCGCCAGCTGGCCGGTGTGGCCGAAGCCACGTGCGGCGAACTGGACGGCGGCCGGCCCAAGTCGAGCATGTCCCACCACTTTCGCGTCTTGCGTGATGCGGGGTTGGTGCATACCCGCAATGTGGGCACAACCCATATGAATTCGCTGCGCAGCGAAATGCTGGAGGCCCGCTTCCCGGGGTTGCTGGCGTGCATTCTGCGCCAGCAGTAATACCTGCCCTGCGCCGCAAACAGCCCCGAACAGGCAACAAAAAAGCCACGAGGTCACCCCCGTGGCTTTCGATCACAACCTGGCGGCCAATTACAGCGCCATGTCGTTCTCTGGCTTGCTTTCAACCGGTTGGCTTGGCGCAACGGTGGTACCAACGCTGGCGTCGATCACCGGTGGCTTCTCCAGTTGCAATACTTCAGCGGTGTAGTTCCACTCTTTCTGGGTGGCCGCTGCCGAATCATTGAGCTTGGTACCGTAGCTCGGAACGATCTGCTTGATCTTGGCCTGCCACTCTGGGGTAGCGACCTTCTCCTTGAACACGGTTTCCAGCACGTTGAGCATGATCGGCGCAGCGGTCGAAGCACCTGGCGAGGCGCCCAGCAGGCCCGCGATGGTGCGGTCTTCGGAGGCCACCACTTCGGTACCCAGCTTCAGCACGCCACCCTTCTCGGCATCACGCTTGATGATCTGCACGCGCTGGCCGGCCTGCCACAGTTTCCAGTCTTCCTTCTTGGCGTTCGGGAAGTAGGTGCGCAGGGCTTCGAAGCGGTCGTCGTCAGACAGCATCAGCTGGCCAGCGAGGTACTCCACCAGCGGGTACTGCTCGATACCGACCTTGGTCATCGGCCACACGTTGTGGGGGGTGGTGGTGCTCAGCAGGTCCAGGTACGAACCGTTCTTCAGGAACTTGGTGGAGAAGGTGGCGAACGGGCCAAACAGGACCACGCGCTTGCCGTCCAGCACGCGGGTGTCCAGGTGCGGTACCGACATGGGTGGCGCGCCGGTCGAAGCAATACCGTAGGCCTTGGCCATGTGCTGCATGGCCACGGTCGGGTTCTCGGTGACCAGGAACGAGCCACCCACCGGGAAACCTGCGTATTCCTTGGCTTCCGGAATGCCCGACTTCTGCAGCAGCTTCAGGGCACCACCGCCGGCACCGATGAACAGGAACTTGGCGTCGGTGGCCGACTCGGTACCGTCCTTCAGGTTCTTGTACTCGACGTGCCAGGAGCCGTCCTTGTTGCGGGTGATGTCCTGCACTTCGCTGGACAGCTTCAGGTCGAAGCCTTTCTGGGTTTGCAGGTGGCCAACGAACTGGCGGGTGATCTCGCCGAAGTTCACGTCGGTGCCGATTGGCGTCCAGGTCACGGCCAGCTTCTGGTTCGGGTCGCGGCCTTCCATCATCAGCGGGACCCACTTGGCGATCTGCGCGTGGTCCTCGGAGTACTGCATCGGGCGGAACAGCGGGCTGGCCTGCAGCGCGTCGTAACGCTTCTTCAGGAACTTGATGTTGTCATCGCCCCAGACGAAGCTCATGTGCGGGGTGGTGTTGATGAACGAATGCGGGTTCTTCAGCACGCCCTGGCGGACCTGCCACGACCAGAACTGACGGGAAATCTGGAAGGCCTCGTTGATTTCGATGGCCTTGGAGATATTGATGTTGCCGTCTTTGTCTTCCGGGGTGTAGTTCAGCTCGGCCAGCGCCGAGTGGCCGGTACCGGCGTTGTTCCAGCCGTTGGAGCTTTCTTCGGCCACGCCGTCCAGGCGCTCGACCATTTCCATCGACCAGCTTGGCTCCAGCTCGTGCAGCCACACGGCCAGGGTGGAGCTCATGATGCCGCCGCCGACCAGCAGTACGTCGACTTTCTTGGTTTCTGCGGCGTGCGCTTGCATGCAGCTTGCAGCGACAGCCAGACCCAGCAAGGTCTTGCCAGCTTTCTTGAACATTGATCAATTCCAGTCATAAGAACAGAGGGAGGGCCTGTGGCTGGCCCAAGTAAAGCGTGTTCTTCAGCGCAGGCTTGTTATTGATCATTGTTCAGCAGCTAGAGAACGAAAAAACGACCCTGCCTTTGTCGCATTGACTGACATGGCTGAATCGTTTTGCCGATTGTACTTGAAATGCCTGCACAAACAAATTGCAGCCCTTTGCGTCAAGGCGGCAGGTTGTCCCATGGCGCGCAGGCAAAACATCTTGCCGATTGCAGTTAAGTACAGACTGAACGCCGAAGGCATGCCCTTGGCGCATTTGCTGCAAACGCTCGGGCGCTATCGCCACGGGCACCTGGGCTGGCACCCGGAGGTGGCGACGTTGTCGGTGATGGGGGCGTTTCCGCTCAACGACACCGACCGGGCGCTGGAATTGCTGCAAGCGGCACTGCCGGTGCGGGTGCAGCGGCTGACGCCGTGGTGGGTCACAGCCGAGCCGGCTTGATACCTGAACACCTTTGAATCCAGCGCCTTGCATCGCGCAGGATTCTTCGCGGGCATGCCCGCTCCCACACAGACAGCGTGAACTCGAAGCCGGCGCAGTACCTGTGGGAGCGGGCGACGCGGTGTTCATCAGTTATGAAAATCAATGCCAAGCCAGTTCCCTTTTTCCAATCGCGTTCGGTTAACCCGGCATAGCCCGTCCAACTCACCTTACCGACTCCAGAGACCCGCATGCCGACGCCCTTCCAACCCATGCTTCGCCTGGCGCTTGCCGCGCCGCTTTCGCTGTGTGCCGCCGCACCGCTGATGTTGCCGGCCAACCTGGCCCAGGCCGAACAGCCCGCCGAAACCCGCTTCGATATCGCCCCCGGCTCGCTGGCCAGCGCCCTCAACCAGTTCAGCAGCCAGGCCGGCATCTACCTGGCCGGCAGCAACGAGCTGGCCGCCGGCAAGCTCAGCCAGGCCCTGCAAGGCGGCTACAGCGTGGCCCAGGGCCTGGCCCGCCTGCTACAGGGCAGCGGCTTGCAAGCGGTTGCACAAGGCAACGCCGGCTATGTGCTGCAACCGCAGGCCGAGGGCAACGCCCTGCAACTGGACGCTACCGCGATCAATGCAGCCACCCTGCTGGTCAGCAACGGCCAGAGCGACACGGGTTACCGTGCGGTCGCCAGCAGCACGGCCAGCAAGACCAGCAGCGCCCTGGCCGATACCCCACGCTCTGTCTCGGTGGTGACCCGCCAGCGCCTGGACGACCAGCAGTCACAAACCCTCACCGAAGTGCTGGGCTATGTGCCGGGCATTTTCTCGCCGCCCTTCGCCGGCGGCGATGGCCAGGCCGGCGACCTGTTCTTCATTCGCGGCTTCAACGCTACCGATTACGGTTATGGCCTGCTGCGCGACGGCCTGCGGGTACAGGGCAACCGCTACGACACCAGCAGCGAACCCTATGGCCTGGAGCGGGTGGAAGTGTTCCGCGGGCCAACTTCGATCCTGTACGGTGAAAACGCCCCCGGCGGCGTGGTCAACCTGGTCAGCAAGCAGCCCACCGCCGAGCCCCGCGGGGAAGTGCAACTGAGCTACGGCTCGCACAACCGCCGCCAGCTGGGCGTGGACATTTCCGGACCATTGACCGATGCGGGCAATGTACTGGGCCGCCTGGTGATGCTGGGCCGCAACGCCGATACCCAGGTCGACCACCAGCCCGACGACCGCCTGTACCTTGCCCCTTCGCTGACGCTGAATTTCGATGATGACAACAGCCTGACCGTGCTGGCCACCTATCAGCGCGACCGCACCCTGATGGAGCTGGGCTTCCCCGCCGCCGGTGCCCTGCTGCACAACCCCAACGGCAAGATCGACAAGGACCAGTTGTCCGGCAACCCGGACTGGGACAACTTCGAGCGGGAAACCTGGAGCCTGGGTTACGCGTTCAGCCACCGCTTCAACGACACCTGGCAGTTCCGCCAGAACTCGCGCTACCTGCAGTCGCGCATCGACCGCCAGGAAATGTGGCCAGGCAACCTGAACGACAACGGCTTCGGCAGTACCCTCGGCAACACGGCCTACGACCGCTATAACAAGTCCATCGCCTACTCGCTGGACAACCAGTTCGAAGGCCACTTCACCCCCGGCGCCTTCGACCACACCGTGCTGGCAGGGCTGAGCCTGGACCGGGTCAACAGCCAATACCGCAACAAGGCAGGCACCCTCAACGCCGCGGCCGACATGAACAGCTGGGACAGCAAGTTCACCTGGCAAACCGGCGTGATGTACCAGTTCGACAATGGCCTGTCACCGTACGCCAGCTATGCCACCGCCTTCGCCCCGACCCAGCAGACTGAAAGCAGAAGCGGCCCACTCGACCCCACCACCAGCGAGCAGTACGAACTCGGCATCAAGTACGAACCCAAAGGCTGGAACACCGCCTTTACCGCATCGGTGTTCGACCTGCGCAAAAAGGACGATGTGCTCTACGACGCGGCCGTGGGTGACTACCGTCAGATCGGCGCCAGCCGCGCCAAGGGTGTGGAGCTTGAACTGAACAGCGACCTCAGCGAGCACGGGTGACGTAACCTTGGTCGACGCCAAGGTAGGCTACGCGATAGACGACAACTGGTCGGTAGAGGTGAACGCGCGCAACCTGTTCGACAAAGAATACGTGGCCGGCTGCAATAACGCCGGGCGCTGCTACTGGGGTGAAGAGCGCACCTTGCTCGGCACCGTTTCGCTGCGCTGGTAACCCTTGCCGGGAAAACAAAAACCCCCGGCCATTTGCATGACCGGGGGCATTGGATCACGCCGCAAGGGGCGCGATCAGGGTACCGCCAAGATTACTGCTGCTGAGGCAGTTTATCGATCGGGCCGCAGCCACCGATGATCTTGGAGATGGAAACCGAAGGGTGGAACAGGTAGTCGTAGGTGCAGTTTTTCGGTTGGTTGTAAACCTGGCCAGTGCAACCCGACAGCAGGGCAACACCCGAAACGACAGCAACGGCTACAGTGGCCTTGAACAGCTTTTTCATTACTAAGTCCTTTAAATGAAACATTTGCGGCCATCGTCTGATGGCGGCGGGATGATACAGAAACTGAGCATTGGATCCAAGTCGCAGGATCTTGAATGCTCAGCCCTCCCCTATCAATCGGTTTCCAGCTGGTACGCCTTGCTCACGAACACTGCTGCGAACAGGCTCTTGCCTTCCTTGAAGGTGTAGGTTTCCTCGAACTGGCCGTCTTCGACCAGCTTCTGCCCGATGGCACATTCGGAGTCGCTGTGGTTCTTCGCCTTCGCGCCGAAATCACTGCTCCACGATGACAGCCCCACTTCCTGGCAGAATGCCGCGAACTTGGCCTTGGGAACCCGCTGCTGGTAATCGTTGAACGCCTGCTTGAGCGGCTTGAAGCCGCTGTAGCTCAAGGTGTAGTTCTCGACCTTGGCCTTGCGGGCAAAGCCGCTCACCGCCTCCGCCAGCACCGCCTGGCCGGAATACGCGCTGTAGGCGCCGATCACCATGGCACTCAGGGCGCTCTTGAGCTGGGTTTCAACATCGTCCAGCTCCGGCAGCGACTGGAACTCCGCCTTGCGCACGATCTCACCGACCTTGGAGCCGTCGTTGCGGTGGGTAACCACGAACGTCATCGAGCCTTCACCGTCGCTGGAGCGCTTGATGGTGAAGTCCAGGTCGACCGTGGTACCAAAGTCGCCGGTACTGCTGACCAGGAAGGCACCGGTCAGCGGCTGGCGCACGGCCATGTTGCCCCCCCAGTTGAAACTCGACGGGGCGGCGCGCCCGTTGGCGAGCAGCTCGGCCCGTGGCTGGATCTCGTCGCTGACATCGGCCACCAATACCACCTCGGCGCCCTTGGTGGCCACGAACGGGTTGCCCATCTGCATGCCCAGCAACTGCACATGGATACTGCCGTCCTTGCTGTCCCCGTCGTGAGCCAGCTTCAGCGCATCTGCCTTCAGGTACACGCCGGCCACATCACGGCTGGCGTTGAGCTGGTACTTGGCCCAACCGGCCAGGCCTTCCTCAGCCGAACTGCCCTGCACCGACTCCATCAGGCCTGACAGGCCGCGCATGAACTGCTGAGCCCCGTTGGTCTGTGCAGCGGCCACGCGGATCTCCGGGTCGGCCACGGTCAGGTTGCCGGAAAACGCCGAGTAGGAAATGTCGCCCTCTGACAAGACGTCTTCCAGGAAGTAGCGCTCCTTGAAGTCGTCGTAGTGAGCCATCGCAGCCTTCTTGCCCGAGCTGGAAAGCAGGGCATAGCCACCGCCAAGCACCAGCACCGCTGCGGCCACACCGCCCATCAGCAGCTGCTTCTTGTTCATCTGTTTGATCATGGTGTTTGCCTCACTGGACCATGGCGGAAGCGTTGTTCCAGTCGTTCACGTACTGTTGGGAGACCTCGGGGGTCCAGCTGAAATCGATGCCGGCGTTGGGGAATTCCTTGGCCAGTACGGCACCGAACGATACGCGGTCGGCACAGTGTTCCTGCTTGCAGGCCGCAGGCTCGCCGGCGCTGTAGGCGCGGTAGGTGGGCACCGCGCGGCCGTCGTCCAGCGGGTAGTACGGCGTGGCGTTGGCCACTTGGGTTACGTACCAGCCCTCGCCGTATTCCTCGTCCGCGACCAGGCGGCCTTTGCTCGGGAAATCGATGTTGTAGAAGTCGCCCTGCTTGCCGGTTACATGCACCATCATCGTCGCCACAGTGGCCGAGGTAGCCGGGTTCTGCTGCTCCAGTGGCGACGCGAAGCGCACCTTGATGCCGGCCATCTGCGCCAGTGCCTCGGTTTCACGCCCCTTGAACTCGCTCATGCCGTCCTGCAGCTGCTGGTAGCGCTCCAGCACACGGGTGTGCACGCGCGCCAGTTCCTGCTGGCGCTGGCGCAGCTCGCGCTGGCGTTGCTGCTCACGCTGTACCGCCCAGTTGGCACCGTCGCGCACATCGAAGAACAGGCCTTGGCGGTTGATGCCGATGCGGTTGCGGGTGATCTTCTGCGCGTCATTGCCCCAAAGGCTGTTGGTGATGGCCGAGATGTCCTTGACGATCAACAGGGTGGCCACATCGGTGGTGGACGGCGAGGCGGTCTTGACCAGGTCGAAGATCTCCAGCGCGGCCTCCTTGTACTTGGCCGGGTCCAGGGCAAATGATTCGTCCGGGGTGACCGCCACGTAGTACGGGTCGCTGCCGAACGGGCGCAATACGCCATAGCTGGAACGACTGAAGGTCAGGTACACCTTCATCTGCCGGCCGGGGATCTCACCCACCAGGAATGCGGCCTGGTCTGCGTCGGCAGTCAGGTAGGAAACCGCCTTGTCCTTCACTGCGGCCTCCAGGCGCTTGGTGAAGATCAGGCCACTGGGGTGGGCATAGACCTTGTCCCAGTTATCGCCGCGATAGGTACCCACCGCTTTCCAGCTGATTCTGTCGAAGCTGCCTTGGCCAAAGCCGGAGGCCGGGCACGGCATGGCCGGGGTGGTACCGAACGACAGGGTGTCGCCTGCGCCGATGATCGACTTGCTCAGCACCCATTTGCAGCCGGCGCCGTCGGTTACCTGCATCAGGTTGGGGTTTGCCAGGACCACCGGGCGGCCAAAGTCCGAGCTGGGGGCTGCGGCCACTGCTGGGGCTGGGGCCGCCGCGGGTGGTGCAGCAGGGGCTTGGGCGGGCGCAGCAGGCGCTGGTTCTGCCGCTACGGCGGGCGCCGGTGCCGGTTGTGCCGGCGCGGGGGCGGGTTCGGCGGCTGCCGGGGCCGCTGCCGTGGCAGGGGGCGGGGGCGGGGGGGGGGGCGGCGCCGC
>NZ_AEWE02000141.1:31994-33284 GCF_000190455.2 Pseudomonas sp. TJI-51 | reverse complement strand
CCCAGGCGTTACTGGCCCGAAACAAACGTAGGAGCGAGCGCAGCTCGCGATGCGCCGCGCGGGCGGCGCTCGATCTCACAGGCGCTGCATATCTGCTGGCAAACACTCAGTTCCCTGCCGCCAGCACCTGCGGGTTGGCCACGTTCTGCGGTGCCCCCCCGAAAAACGCCAGCACATTGTCAAAGGCATCACCGAAATACAGCTCGTAGCCGGTCTTTTCCACATACCCCAGGTGGGGCGTGGCCAGCACACGCGGGTGGCGCAGCAGGGGGTGGCCGGGGTCGAGCACCGGCTCCTGCTCGTACACATCCACCGCCGCGTAACCTGGCCGGCCTGTATCCAGTGCTTGCAGCAACGCCCCTGGCGCAATCAGTTCCGCGCGGCTCACGTTCACCAGCAGGGCGTCCTCCTTCATGCGTGTCAGGTCGTCCAACGTCACCCGGTGCCGGGTTTGCTCGGACAGGCGCAGGTTCAGGCTGACAACATCCGCTTCGGCAAAAAACGCCTCGCGTGACGCCGCGGCCCGGTGGCCATCCGCCGCGGCGGCGGCCCGGCTGCTGTCGCTGCCCCACACCAGCACCGGCATGTCGAACGCCTGCGCATAGCGGGCCAGGCGTTGGCCGATCTTGCCGTAGCCCCAGATACCCAGCACCTGGCCAGCCAGTGCCTGCCCCAGGTTGACTTGCCAGTGGCCTTGGCGGAAGGCATCGATGGCCGGCACCAGTTGGCGGCGGGCATTGAGTATCAGCGCCCAGGCCAGCTCCGCTGGGGCGACTGGCGAGCCCCGGCCCTCGGTCACCACGATGCCACGGGCGGTACAGGCGGACAGGTCGAGGTGGCTGGAGACCTTGCCGGTCTGGCTGATCAGCTTGAGGCTTGGCAGGCGATCGAGCAGGGCGGCGTCGATGCGGGTGCGTTCGCGGGTCAGTACCAGCGCGTCAGCGTCGGCAAAGCGTGCCGCCAATTGCTCGAGCGTCGCTGGCTGGGGGGCATGCAGTACGTGGACATCGTGCCCGTGCAGGCGACTGAAGCAGTCGAGGGTACGGATCACGTCCTGATAGTCGTCGGGGATGACAATGCGCATGGTGGTCGAGCCCTGGCAGTACTATGGGGGACCCACGATACCCCAACCTGACCTGCGTTCAAGTGCCTACAAAGGGGGGTGATAGCTGCTCCACCAGAAAATCCACGAACATCCGCACCCGCGCCGGCATCGACGGCCCGCCCACGAACACGGCATGGATCGGCTCGCGGTCGTCAGGGTTGTAGGCTTCCAGCAGCGGAAGCAGG
>NZ_AEWE02000141.1:31462-31960 GCF_000190455.2 Pseudomonas sp. TJI-51 | reverse complement strand
GCCGATGCGGGCCACGCCTGCACCCAGCCTGGCCAGCTGTGCCAGTGCTTCGCCGCTGCTGCATTCGATGTTGCCCCGCACCTTCAACGCAAAGACCTCGCCGTCGCGGCGGAACGGCCAGTCTGCTACGGCCCGGCGAAAGTTGAAGTGCAGGCAGTTGTGGCCGGCCAGGTCTTCAGGCACCAGCGGCGTACCGCAGCGCGCCAGGTACTCGGGCGAGGCCACGACCACCTGGCCGGTTTCGCCAATTGGGCGGGCGCTGAGCGAGCTGTCGGGCAGGTGGCCAAAGCGCAGCGCAACGTCGGCCTGGCCGGCGTGAATGTCGGCCACCTCGTCGCTGATGGTCAGGTCGACCAGTACCTGCGGGTAACGCGCGCTGAACGCCGCCAGCAGCGGCACCACGGTCAAGCGGGCGTGCCCTTGCGCGGCGCTGATGCGCAAGCGCCCGCGCGGCACGCCCTGGTCGGCGATCGCATCCTCGACTTCCTGCAGGTCGGC
>NZ_AEWE02000141.1:12877-31393 GCF_000190455.2 Pseudomonas sp. TJI-51 | reverse complement strand
GCAGCAGGCGGGTGCCCAGGCGGTGCTCGGTGCGGGCGAGAATGCGGCTGACCGCCGAAGGGGTCAGGTTCAAGGCGCGGGCGGCGGCAGACAGGCTGCCCGCGTCCGCCACCTTGGCGAAAACCGCCATTTCACCGGATCTACCGCTGAAGTCCATTTGTGCCTCGCAAGCAAAGGTGATTGGCAAAAAGGCTGTCTAGTGCGCCAGGGAAGCAGATCGTAGCATTTGCCGCATAGCCAAGGAGTTTTTGCCATGCGTATCAATCCACCTCTGGTCGCACTTGCCATCGGTGCCTTCGGCATCGGTGTCACCGAGTTTGCCCCCATGGGCATGTTGCCCAGTATCGCCACTGACCTTGGCGTTTCCATCCCTGCTGCCGGGCTGTTGGTCAGTGCCTATGCCCTCGGTGCGCTGATCGGCGCACCGCTGATGACCCTGGCCACGGTAAGGATCCCGCGGCGTTACCTGTTGATCGGCTTGATGGCGATCTTCACCCTGGGCAACCTGATGTCGGCACTGGCCAGTGACTACGCCAGTTTGCTGGTTGCCCGCGTGGTCACGTCACTGAACCACGGCGCGTTCTTTGGCATCGGCTCGATCGTCGCCGCCAGCGTGGTACCGCCCGAGAAGCGCGCCGGGGCGGTGGCAGCGATGTTCATGGGCCTCACACTGGCCACCATCGGCGGGGTGCCGCTGGCCACCTGGTTTGGTGAAATGCTGGGCTGGCGCACGGCATTCTGGGGCATCGCCGGGCTTGGCCTGATCGCGATGACCACGCTGTGGTATGCACTGCCGAACGTACCCTCTCCCAAAGGCGACGGGGCCATGGCCGAAATCCGCGTGCTCGTGCGGGGGCCGGTGCTGGCGGCGTTGTTGCTGACCGTGGTGGGCTCCAGCGCCATGTTCACGGTGTTCACCTACATTGCGCCGATCCTGCAGAACGAGGCTGGCGCGTCCACCACGTTCGTCACCGCCATGCTGGTGCTGTTCGGTGTCGGCCTGACTTTGGGCAACGTGTGGGGCGGCAAGGCGGCGGATCGCTCGGTCGACCGCACCTTGATCCTGTCGTTGGCGGTGCTGATTGCCGTGCTGCTGGTGTTCCCGCTGGTACTGGACTGGCCACTGCCCACGGCACTGGCGATCCTGGTCTGGGGCGCGGCCAGCTTCGCCTTGGTGCCACCGCTGCAGATGCGCGTGATGGAAGCGGCCAAGGATGCCCCCAACCTGGCCTCGGCGGTGAACATCGGTGCATTCAACCTGGGGAATGCGATCGGCGCGGCGCTGGGCGGCGCGGTGATCAACGTGGGGTTGGGTTACGCGGCGATTGCCCTGGCAGGGGCGGCGATGGCGGCGCTGGGCCTGGTGCTGGTGCTGCTGTTTGCCTGGCGTGGCCGGGCGGCGGCCATGGCACAGTGCAATGTGCCAGGCTGACCGCGCCGGGGGCTTTACGGGGTGCCGTTACGGCCATGCAGGTGGTAAGCCGGGCGCTCGCTCAGGCGCTCGTAGTAGTCGCGCACAGCCGGTAGGTGCGGGTGCTCGAACGGCGTTTCGAACCAGCGGTTGACCGACAGGCCGATAGGAATATCGGCCAGGGTGAACTGGGCACCGGCCACGTAGGCGCCGGTAGCGGCCAGTTGCCGGTCGAGGATGTGCATGTAACGCGCCCAGTCCGCACAACCCGCCGCCAGCGCCACAGGGTCCTGGTGGGCGGGCGAATGCCTGACCAGCGACATGAAGGCGTAGCTCCAGGCGCGGTTCAAGTCTGACGCCTGCCAATCTATCCACTGGTCGATCCTGGCCCGTGCCTGTGCTTCGCCGGGGTAGAACGCGGTGGCGCCATAGCGGTTGGCCAGGTAGCGGATGATGCTGTTGGACTCCCACAGGGTGAAGTCGCCATCCTGGATCACCGGAACCATGGCGTTGGGGTTCAGCGCCAGGAATTGCGCGGTGTCGGTGGCCTTGAAGCCCGTACCCCAGTCTTCGCGTTCGAAAGCGACCTCGAATTCGGCACAGGCCCACAGGACTTTTCGCACGTTGATGGAAGAAGCTCTGCCCAATATCCGTAGCATGATGTTCGTCCTGAATGGGGGTGGTTGATCGTCCGCCACTGCCCGGTCTCGGTCAAGGGGCAGGGTGCAAGGGGGTTCTGCACGGTAACTTTGTAGGGCATTTCCGAAAATGAGCCGTTCCAGGCCCAAGTCATTGTGGTGGCCCAGGCCGCCGCCTAGTCTCGGCACGCTCACCCCCCCGAGGAATGAACATGGAAAACGACACCCCCGAAGACAACAACACGCTCAATGTGGTGGCGGCGGCCAGCCGTTTCGGCCACCCCGATGCCGAACTGGTGCACATGCGGCCGCAGTTGCCGATACGAACCGCGCTAACGGAAGCCTCGGCGATCATGGGCTGCATTACTGAAATCACGCGCAAGGCCATCGACCGGCCAAGTGACCGCAAGGTGATGATCAAGGCCACGTTCTACCTGGCGGGCATGGCCAAGGCACTGGTCGATGGCCAGCTGCTGCAGATGCGCCAGGCGCGCGAGAAGGAGGGCATCGAGTAGACAGGGTTGCCTGGGGGCCATGAACTTGGCACCCTTGGGCGGTTTGAATCGTCTGCATCACCTCAAAAGGAGGTTCGCATTGAGTTGGGACAAGGTGGGGAAGCTCCTGGTCGCGGTGCTGGTTGGCCTGATGGTCCTGTCGGCCGCCTACGCGTTGTTCAGGGGCAACCCGCGGCTGGAAGCGTCACTGACGTATGCCTACCTCACCTATCCTGGCCAGTTCAGCGAGCGCATCAGCAAAGCCAGCGACCAGCTCAAGTATGAGCAGTTGCAGGGGCGTATCAACAGCATCAGCCAGGGGCAGTTGAGCCACGATCAGGTCGAGCGCCTGGTCGAACTGGCTCAGTTGCCGTACGCCCAGCTGTTCGCCAAACCGTTCGAGGCGGGGTTGGTGGACCACCGTACCGGCTTGCTCATCGAGCTGCACAACAGTGGCGATGCGCCGGTGCGCCAGGTCAAAGTGCGCCTGCCAGGCAAAGGCCTGGTGCAGGTGCGCGATGCTGCTGGCAACGACACACTGCTGGAGCAGGCTACCGCGCAAGTCGACATCCCTGTCATCGAGCCGGGTAGCCGGTGCAAGGTGTGGGTGTATTTCGACGCCGATTATTCCCAGATTCGCCAGGGCGGCGTCAGCATTACCCATGCCGACGGCGCAGCCAATGTGCAGGTGTATCACGAAGTGATCGGCTTCCCGGCAACCGTGGCCCGCTACAGCCGCGAGCTCATGGGGCTGCTGGTGGTACTGGCGCTGGGCGTGCTGGGCCTGGGTTACGCGCTGCTGGCCCGCAGCGCAGCGCAGCGTTAGGCGCTGCGCCGCAGCGCCCAGGCGCCTGCCTTACTGTTGAACCTCGCGGCTGGCCGTCTGCTGCTCGCCCGCGGCCTTGCCCCCAGGCAGCTGATCGAACGGGTGCAAGCCGTCTTTGCGGTAGGGGTCGCCGATCCAGCGCGGCGCGGCCAGGAACTGCGCGCTCACTAGGCTCTTGGCCGGCTCGAAGCCTTCGTAGCTCAAACCGGCAAGGTCCGACAGCGTATGGATCAGGTGCGAGCTGCTGTACGGGCGCTTGGCCATCGCCTGCAGGTCCCGCGGGTGCTGGGCCTGCCAGCTGGGTGAGGTCCACAGCAGGAACGGAATGGTGTACATCGGCCGGGTCGGCGCGCTTTCGTTGCGCCCCAGCCGGTCGTGGTTGCCAGAACTGTATACGTCCTCACCATGGTCGGACAGGTAGACCAGGAAGCCATTCGGGCTGCCGGCAGCGTAGCGCTTGATCAGGCTCGACACCACGAAGTCGTTGTAGCGCACTGCGTTGTCGTAGAAATTGTAGGTTTGCACCTGGTCATCGGTCAGTGCACTCGGTGCGCCCTGCTTGTCGGTGAAGTGGGCATAGGCGTCCGGGTAGCGGTAGCGGTAGTCCATGTGGGTGCCCAGCAGGTGCACGATGATGAACTTGTTGGGGGCCGGGTCTTGCAGGGCCTTCTCGAACGGTGCGAGCACCACGTCATCGTACTGGCTGGCATTCTGGTTGCGCTGGTTGTTCAGGTACACCGGCACGTCCGTCTGCTGCGAGAAGGTGGTGAGCATGGTGTTGCGCTTGGTCATGGTTTGCTGGTTGGTGATCCAGAAGGTCTTGTAGCCTGCCTGTTTCATCAGGTTGATCAGCGAGGGGTCGGTGAGGAACCGGTCCGGGGCCTGCTCATCGCCGAAGGTCAGAATCTGCTGCATCACTTCGATGGTGTAGGGGCGGGGTGACACCACATCGCGGAATACGGTCAGCCCTTTGTCATTGGCAGCCAGCGCGTCGAGGTTGGGGGTGGTGTCACGGTTGTAGCCATACAGGTGCATGTGCTCGCGGGTGGTCGATTCACCCAGCACCAGAACCAGCGTGCGCGGTGCCGAACCGCTGTTGTCACGCAGGTTCTGTAGGGGCGGCAGGGCAGCATTCTGCGCCAGCAGCGCCTGCATGTTGTCCAGTTGCTGGCGGTACTGGCGGTAGCCGACCAGCAATTGCCAAGGCACTGCAGGTTCCATGCGCTGCTGTACCTTTTCCAGCGCATCGGCAAAATTGCGCTCCTGGGTGACCATTTGCTTGTAGAACGGCAGCACCAGGTTGGCTGCCAGCAACAGCACCACCACTGGTAGGCGGCTGCGCAGCGGCAGGTAGACCGGGCGCACGCGGCGCCACAGCAATACTGCCCCCACGGTGTACAGCAGCAACGCCAGGCCCAGCCAGGCACTGAAGTACTGGCTGAAGTACTCACCGGCCTCGGCGGTGTTGGACTCGAACATCACGAAGATGACGCTCTGCGAGAACTCCTGGCGATAAATGGCGAAATAGCTCAGGCCAACCAGCGAAGCAGCCCACAGCAGCAGGCCGATGAGCGCCGCAGTGGCGCGGGTAAGGCGGGGCAGCAGCAGCACTGGGGCCAGCCACAGGCTACTGAGGAAAAACGCATCACGGAAACCCGAGAAACCGGTAGTGCCACTGAACAGCAGCAATGCCTGGGTGACGCCAGAGAAATACCAGAAGAACAGCAAGAGCCAGCCCAGGCCGGCCCAGTCCACGCGGGAAGGGGAAGTGGTGTGTGACACGTGTGCCTCGTCGTACCTTGGTAGCCCGCAACGGTGTGCGTGGCCGGAAAGGGCGTGACGCTAATCTGTGGACTGTGAAAATAACGTCAAGGCGAGCAGCCATCGGGCCTTGGTCGTAGCCCGCTGCGCAGCAGCCGTGCGCAGCGGGTTGCTTGCACGGGTATGATGGCGGCAGCTAAACCGTACTCAAAGGCCGTGTGGACCATGAACCGTCGTAAGAAGATCAAGCAGCTGTTGCAGGCGCACCAGAAGAAAGCCAGCGCCAAACTCGCGCCGCGCAAGCCCAGGTACATCTGCAAGGCTGACCGTTTGAAGCTGGAAACAGAAGGGGTGGAGGCGGCCCCACCCCAGGCTGACTGAAGCGCCAGCAGCCGGTGTGTCGGCTTCAGCGGCGGTAGTGCCGGTGTTCGTCATAGTGGCGTTGGTGCATTGCCCGCTCATGGCGGCGCTCCCAATCCCGGCGGCGTTCCCAGTCACGTCGCCGCTCCCAGTCGCGCCGGGCCTGCTCGCGACGCCACTGCTCGCGGCGCCAGTCGCCCCTGTGGTCGTGCCAGCGGTGGTCATCATGGGCCAGCAGGGTCGCCGGCTGAACAGCGGCGGCATTGGCCACGCTCGACCAGGGGTTGCTGGCCGCAGGTAACGCTGGCTGAACGGCCGGGGCCGCCACCTCGGCCGGTTTCAGTGGCAGGGCCGAAGCCGTGCCCGCTGCTGCAAGCGAGAACAGACCGAACAGCATCCACCTGGCGACTTGTATTTTCATGAGCGAAGCCCACCTCTGATCACAATTGAGCTATCAGGCCAGCGGTGAGGCAAGCTGCTTCGCCTGCCGTGACCGTTCTGTGCCACCCTCATAGACCAGCAACCAGGAAAAAGTTCGCTGCAGCAATAACTTGTACAATTATGCGGCAAGCAACCCGCGCGGCCCAAACCGGATCAGCGTTCGGCAAACACTGCGCGCAGGTGGCTGCGGTAATGCTCGAACGCTGCAATTGCGCCGTTTATCGCCTCGGCCTCTTGCTGTTCATCCAGCGCCAGGGCGTCCACACGGGCCACAAACTCACGCCAATGCAGCGCACGGCCATCAGGGTGCGGGGCCAGGTGGCTGGCGCCCTGGTCTTCACCCAGGCCCAGGCGTTGGGTGTACTTGAACAGAAACGCAGCCCCCAGGTTCGACCCCTCGCTGCAATACAGCCAGCCCAACGCCTGCGCCGGGCTGGCGCACACCGAAGGTGGTGGCGGTGGCGCGGGCAGGCCCAGGTCCAGCAGGTCGGCCTGCACCGCGGCAAACCGTGACAAAGCCGACAGCCCCGGTAGTTGCCGGTTGAGCTGCGGGTCCTGATACAACGCCAGCAAGCTGCCATGAAAACCATGCTGCACCTGCAGGAACCGGCCGTAGCGCTCGCGGCTCTCAAACGGCCGTGCCGCCATGACCAGCTGATCGACGCTGTCATGGTCGCGGCTGCTGGCCGCTTTCAAGCGTTGGCAGCGGCCTGGCTGCGAAACAGAGGGGGGTGCTGCGGTCATCGGCATATCCGTGGCATGAACGTAATGCGCCCATCATGCTTGCCACCCCGGCCAGCAGCAAGCGTTGCGCGGTGTCAGGCGCCTGCCCGGCTGGAGCCCTTGCGCGAGCCGGCTGAGCCGTCGCGGGCGAACAGCCCATGGACCACTGCGCGCAACCAGCGGTTACCCCCGTCCTGGTGGTAGCGGGCGTGCCAGTGCTGCTTGACCGTGAAACCCTCGACCGCGAACGGGCAGTCGTGCACCTGCAAATCATGCATGTCGGCCAACGTCTGGCCGATATGGCGGGGCAGGGTGGCGATCAGGTCGGTGCTCCCGAGGATCATGCCCAGGCCCAGGAACGCGGGTAGCTCCAGCACGATGCGGCGCTCGATGCCGGCCCGCGCCAGTGCCGTTTCCAGCAGCTTCTGGCCGGTGCCGGCGCTGATCTGCACATGGCCTTCGGCGCGGTAGCAGGCCATGCTCAGGCCGCCGGCCAGGCGCGGGTGCCCGCGTGCGCTCAGGCACACCCAGTCCTGGTCGAACAGCACTTGCTGGTACATGCCGCCGCCCAGCCACGGTACGAAGCCGATCGCCAGGTCAGCTTCACCCGACTCCAGCGCGCTTTCGCTGTTGCCATCGATGCGTACCGCCTCCAGGCGAATGCCGGGCGCGTGGCTGCGCACGTGGTTGAGGATGCTGGGCAGCAAGGTGATGTGGCTGGCGTCGCTCACACACAGGCGAAAGCGCCGTTGTGCGGTAGCGGGTTGGAACTGCGGTTCCCAGGCCGCGAGCCGGCGCAGTGATTCGAGGACTTCGCGGCACGGCCCGATCAACTGGTCGGCGCGCGGGGTAGGCGCCATGCCCCCAGGGGTGCGCACGAACAGCGGGTCGTTCAGTTGTTCGCGCAGGCGGCCCAGCCAGATGCTGATGGTCGGCTGGCTCTGCCCCAGCTGTTCAGCGGCGCGGGTAACGCTACGGCAGTGGTAGAGCACATCGAACAGTTGCAGCAGCTTGGGTTCGGGCAGTACCGGGGCAGTGTTCATTATTGCGAATCTCAATGGGGCTATTTGCTTGCATTGTATAGCGCTAATAAGCATGGCTGCATAAGGTGATCGCAAACCACGGAGGTCTGCAATTTGAAAATCTGCATTCTGGGCGCCGGCGCCCTGGGCTGCGCCATCGGCGCGGCATTGAGCGAAGCCGGGCATGAAACCTGGCTGCTCAACCGAGGCCGTGCGCATGTCGAGGCCATCAACCAGCACGGCCTGCAGGTGCAGGATGAGCGCGGGCAGCGCCAGGTCCCCGTGCACGCGGCGACGTGCGCCGATGAGGTGGGGGTGGCCGACCTGGTGGTGGTCTTGGTGAAGTCGTTCCACACCGCCGAGGCGATCGCCGGGGCCACGGCGCTTCTGGGCCCGCAAACGCTGCTGCTGTCACTGCAGAACGGCCTGGGGCACGAAGATATCCTGGCGCAGGCGGTCGGGCGCGAGCGGGTACTGGCTGGCAAGACCTATGTCGGCGGCGTGCTGCTGGCGCCGGGGGCGATCCGCGCCGGGGTGGCCGGCAAGCAGACCTACATCGGTGAACTGGACGGCCAGCGCAGCGCCCGCGTGCAGGCTATCGCCGAGGTATTCAACGGTGCCGGCCTGGCCACCACGGTCAGCGGCAACATCCTCGGCACCATGTGGGACAAGCTGCTGGTCAACGTCGCCACCGGTGCGCTCAGCGCCATCACCAGGCTCAGCTATGGCCAGCTGTACAGCGAGCCGCTGCTGGCGAGCACCGCCAAGGCGGCCGTTGCCGAAGCGATCGCGGTGGCCGAGCGCGCCGGTATCCGCCTGAGCCTGACCAGCCCCGAGGCAGCCTGGCAGTTGGCCGCCGAAGGCCTGCCGGCGAGCTTTCGCACCTCGATGCTGCAGAGCCTGGAAAAAGGCTCGATCACTGAAATTGACTTCATCAACGGTTCCGTCGTGCGCTGGGGCCAGCGCCACGGCGTCGCCACCCCCGTCAACGCCACCCTGGTGGCGTGTATCAAAGGCATCGAACGCGCGATGGCCGACCAGCAGAACAAGGACAACCCATGAGCCAGCCGAAAGCCTACCTCGAACACGTCGCCTTCTGGGAGCGTGACATCAACTGGCATATCCGCTTTTTCAGCGAGGTGTGCGGCATGACCCTGCGCGAGTCGCAGGGTGACCCCGAGCAGCCGACCCAGTATTGGACCCTCGGCGGCCTGCAGTTCATCCACCAGCCCGACTTTGCAGGGCCTGAAGGGCGCATGGCGCACCTGGGGATCATGTGCGAAGACCTGGAGGCGGTGCTGGCGGCAGCACAGCGTTTCGGCGTCAGTGCAATGCCGCAGGGCCGCAACTGGCTGCGCTTGCCCGACGGCCTGGCCGTGGAGTTCATCCAGGCATTGCCCAAGGCGACGGTCGCCCAGGCACTGGCTATCAACCCACGTGCGCAGGTGCAGCCATGAGCGTGACTGAAAAGTACTGGGACGACGCCCGCGAGGGCGATGAATGCATCAGCCCGAGCTACACCGTCACCCGCGAACGCATCCTGGCCTATGCCGACCTGACCGGTGACCATACCCCGGTGCATGTCGATGAGGCGTATGCCAATGCCAGCCACTTTGGCTGCCTGGTTGCCCACGGCCTGTTCGGCCTGTCGATCGCCGATGGCTTGAAGACCCAATGCGATTACCGCTTCGTGCCGGGCATGTCACTGGGCTGGACCTGGGATTTCGTGTTGCCGATCAAGGTCGACGATGTGCTGCATGTGCGCATGCGCGTTGGCGCGATGCGCCTGAGTAAAAGCCGCCCGGGTTGGGGCATCGTGGTCCTGCCGTCGGAGCTGATGAACCAGCACGGCCAGGTCGTGCAACGCGGCGAGCACCGGCTGATGGTGCCGTGCAAGGGGGCAGCATGAGCCAGGCGTCGCCATTGGCGGGTATCCGCGTCATCGACTACAGCCATTTTCTTGCCGGGCCTTATGTAGGGCGTTGCCTGGCGGCGCTGGGCGCCGAGGTGATCAAGGTTGAACGGCCAGGCAGCGGCGACGCCGGTCGCCAGCACGCGTTCACCCTGGATGACCAGCAAAGCGGTTACTTCCTGCAACTGAACATGGGCAAGCAGGGCGTCAGCGTCAACATGAAGGACCCACGGGGCAAGGCCTTCATGCAGCGCCTGACCGATTCGGCCGACGTGTTCATCGAAAACTACCGGCCGGGCGCGCTGGACAAGCTGGGGTTGGGCTATGCCGAGCTGGCGGCGCGCAACCCGCGGTTGGTGTACTGCTCGATTTCCGCCTATGGCCACACGGGGCCGGATGCACACCGTGCCGGCTTCGGGCTGATCGCCGAGGCCAAGAGCGGGATCATGCAGATGGTTGGCGTACCGGGCGAAGCACCGCCGTTGCTGCGCATTTCGCTGGGCGACATGTACACCGGCATCCACGCCGTGGCAGCCATCAATGCCGCCTTGCTGGGGCGCGTCAGCAGTGGCCGTGGCCAGCACATCGACATGGCCTTGTACGACACGCTGGTGTCGATGCATGAGTACGCGGTGCAGTGCTTCACGCTGTCCAACGGCACCGTACTGCCCGAGCAGACCGGCCATGACATGCCCACCTCGACGTTGTATGGGGTGTTCCGTGCCGCCGACGGCGACCTGGTGATCGCTGCCCAGGTCGATGACGCCTGGCGGCGCTTTGCCGCCATGCTTGAAGCCAATGGCGGGCCGGCGGGGGNNGCAGGTTTTGCCAGCGCCAGCCGCTACCACAGCGTGAATGGGCGCAATGCCCACCGCGAGGCAATTCTGGCGGTGGTGCGTGATTGGGTGGGCGCGCGCCCGGTAGCGGCTATCCTGGCCTTGCTCGATGCCATCGACGTGCCCAGCGCCAAGGTACAGCGCATCGACGAGGTGCTGGCCGACCCGCAGATTCAGGCGCGCAACATGGTCGTCGAACAGCATCACCCGCGCTATGGCACACTGCGCCTGCCCAACCTGCCGTTCCGTTTTTCCGACTGCGACACCACCATCCACCAGGTGGCCCCGGACCTGGGCCAGCACAACGCCGAAGTCGCCGCCGGGCTTGGCTTCAGCGCCGAAGAAATCACCGCCATGCAGGCAGACGGGGTGCTGTTCACCCATGGAGAGGCACGATGAGCGACCGCTATGCAGTGATCGGCCGACCGATCAACCACACCAAGTCTCCGCTGATCCACGGGCTGTTCGCCCAAGCCTGTGGCCAGCAGCTGGAATATGGCGCAATCGAGGGGTCGCTGGAGGGCTTCGAGGCCCAGGTGCTGGCGTTCCGCGGTGAGGGCGGGCTGGGCATGAACATCACGGCACCGTTCAAGCTGCGCGCCTTCGAACTGGCCGAGCGCTGCAGCGAACGAGCGCAACTGGCCCGCGCAGCCAACGCCCTGAAGTTCGAGAACGGCGGCATCGTGGCAGAGAATTTCGATGGTATTGGCCTGCTGCGCGATATCGAGGTCAACCTCGGGGAGCCGCTGCATGCGCGTCGTGTGCTGGTACTGGGGGCGGGTGGCGCGGTGCGTGGGGCGCTCCTGCCCTTCCTGCAGGCCGGCCCTGCCGAGCTGGTGATCGCCAACCGCGACATGGCCAAGGCCGTGGCGCTGCGCAATGAGCTGAATCACCCGCGGCTGCGTATCAGCCGGTACGAAGAACTGCCGGGGCAGGCTTTCGATATCGTGGTCAACGCCACCTCTGCCAGCCTGGTCGGTGAGTTGCCACCGCTGCCTGCCGAGGCCCTGGCCGAGGCCCGGCTGGCCTACGAACTGGCTTATGGCAAAGGCCTCACGCCGTTCCTGCGCCTGGCCCGTGAACAAGGGGTTGCGCGCCTGGCCGATGGTGTGGGCATGCTGGTCGAGCAGGCGGCAGAGGCGTTTGCCTGGTGGCGCGGGGTGCGCCCCGAAACCGGTGCCGTGATCGATCGCCTGACCATCCCGCTGGAGTAGGCCTATGGTTGCCAACGTGCCCGTGCAGCTCCGCGCCCACGAACGGCGGCTCGGTTGCCCATGACCGGGCAGCCAACGCAACGCCCTGGCACCCTGGCCCACCCGGCAGCCGCCCAGCGCTCGCGCCAGACCACCTGCATTGCCTTGCTGGTGGCCATCACGTTCTTCATGGAGAACCTGGACGCCACCGTCATTGCCACCGCGCTGCCGCAAATGGCCAGCGACTTCGGCCACAGCGCGGTCAGCCTGAACATCGGTATCAGTGCCTACCTGCTGGCCGTGGCGGTGTTCATCCCGCTCAGTGGCTGGCTCGCCGAGCGCTTTGGCCCGCGCCAGGTGTTCGCCGGGGCTATCGCCTTGTTCACTGCCGCTTCGTTGCTGTGTGGGCTGGCCGCCAGCCTGGAAACCTTCGTGGCTGCACGGGTGTTGCAGGGCATCGGCGGCGCCCTGATGGTTCCGGTGGGGCGGTTGGTGGTGTTGCGCACCACCGAGAAAAAAGACCTGGTGAAGCAGCTCGCGGTCATCACCTGGCCGGGCCTGGTGGCACCGGTACTGGGCCCGCCGCTCGGTGGCCTGATCGTCACGCACGGGTCGTGGCCGTGGATCTTCTACCTGAACATTCCCCTCGGTTTGCTGGCCCTTGCCGCCGCCTGGCTGTTGATACCCGACACCCGCTGCGAGGCGCCGCGCCGCTTCGACACGCTGGGCTTCGTCTGGTTGGGCTCGGCCTGTGCGGCCTGGCTGGTGGGCCTGGAGCTGCTCGGGTCACTGGCCGGCAACAGCCTGGGGGCAGGGCTGGCACTGGTAGTGCTTGGGGCTGTGCTGACCGGGTTGGCCATCCGTCACGGTCGGCGCCACCCGGCCCCCCTGTTGCCCCTGCACACCCTGGCCATCCGTACCTTCAGGGTCAGCATCGTGGGCGGCACCCTGTTCCGCCTGTCGATCAGCGCGTTACCGTTTCTGATCCCTTTGCTGTTGCAGGTCTGCTTCGGCCTGCCACCGTTGGACGCCGGCCTTTTGGTGCTGGCCATCTTTGCCGGCAACCTGGCGATGAAGCCCTTCACCAGCGGGTTGTTGCGGCGCTTTGGTTTTCGCCGCCTGTTGCTGGGCAACGGCCTGGTCGGCGTGGCCTGCATCCTGGCCTGCCTGGGGTTGCAGCAGGGCATGGCGTGGTACTGGATGGCGCTGGTGCTGTTCATGGGCGGGCTGTCACGGTCGATGCAGTTCACCACCTACAACGCGGTGGGGTTTGCCGATGTGCCGCAGCAGCAGATGGCCGAAGCATCGACGCTGTTCAGCATGTGCTTCCAGCTGGCCATGGCGTTGGGGGTGGCGGTGGTGGCGCTGCTGTTGCGCGTGGCCATGCAACTGCGTGGCGGCGAGAGCGGGTTGACCGTTGCCGACTTCCACTGGGCGTTGCTTGGCCTTGCACTGATTGCCGGTGTGGCCCTGCTGGACGCCCTGCGTTTGCCGGCCAATGCCGGCGACCAGGTGTTGCGCAACTGAGGCAACGGGCTGCGTTGCAGCCCATCGCCGGCGAGCCCACAGCACGCGGGTGCAGCGCAAACGGCTGGCTTGCCGTCGCGTTCAGGCGCCGCTGACCAATTGCAGGGCCAGCTGGTTGTGGCGTTCCAGCACCCGCGGCAGGTCGACCGTGGCCAACTGGCCGTCCTTGACCACTACGCGGCCATTGATGACGCTGGTGTGGACCTGGGTCGGGGTGCAGAACACCAGGGCGGCCAACGGGTCGTGGTGGCCGCCGGCGTAAGCCACATGGCCCAGGTCGAACGCGACGAAGTCGGCGACCATGCCCGGTGCCAGGGCGCCGATGTCGTTGCGGTTGAGCACTTTGGCGCCGCCCAGGGTCGCGATTTCCAGCGCTTCACGGGCGGTCATGGCGTCGGGGCCGAAGCCAACCCGCTGCAGCAGCAGGGCCTGGCGCACTTCGCCGATCATGCTGGCGCCGTCATTGGAGGCCGAACCGTCTACGCCCAGGCCGACCGCAACGCCGTGGTCACGCATCTTGCGCACCGGGGCGATGCCGGAGGCCAGGCGCATGTTCGAGCAAGGGCAGTGGGCAACCCCGGTACCGGTACGGGCGAACAGCTCGATGCCATGCTGGTCGAGCTGTACGCAGTGGGCGTGCCAGACGTCGTGGCCGACCCAGCCGAGGTCTTCGGCATACTCGGCGGGCGTCATGCCGAATTTTTCACGGCTGTAGGCGATGTCGTTGACGTTCTCGGCGAGGTGGGTGTGCAGCGAAACGCCATACTGGCGCGCCAACACCGCAGCTTCGCGCATCAGGTCGCGGCTGACCGAGAACGGCGAGCAGGGCGCCACGACGATGCGGCGCATCGACCCGTGACTGGCATCGTGGTAGTCCTCGATCAGGCGCTGCGACTCCTTGAGAATATCGCCTTCCTTCTCGACCACCGCATCTGGCGGCAGGCCGCCCTGGCTTTGCCCTACGCTCATGCTGCCGCGCGCGGCATGGAAGCGCATGCCGATCTCGCTGGCGGCATGAATGCTGTCGTCGAGCTTGCAGCCGTTGGGGTAGATGTACAGGTGGTCGCTGGAGGTGGTACAGCCGGACAGCATCAGCTCGGCCATGGCGGTCTGGGTCGACACCGCGATCATTTCCGGGGTCAGCCGAGCCCAGATCGGGTACAGGTTGGTCAGCCAGTTGAACAGCTCACCGTCCTGAGCCGCCGGCACCACGCGGGTCAGGCTCTGGTACATATGGTGGTGGGTGTTGACCAGGCCCGGGATGACCACCTTGCCGGCCATGTCCAGCACCACGTCGGCGTGCTGCGGCAGGCTATCGCTGGGGCCCACTTGCTTGATCAGGTTGTCTTCGATGTACAGGCCGCCGTTTTTGATTTCGCGGCGTTCGCTGTCCATGGTGACCAGCAGTTGGGCGTTTTTGACAAGGAGGGTTTTCTTGGTAGCGGTAAATGACATGGCTTAAGCCCGTCGCTATACGCCTGGGCGATTACCGAGGTCGTAGGCGAACGCGTATGTAATCAGGAATCCTGAAAGTTGTATACATCAGCGCTCGATTGATGAAATCGAGTCATCCGATTAGTGAAATAACACCAGAAATACGAATTAAGTTTACCAATAGACTGGTGACCTTATTTCTGGAGCCTGTCTTGATGTCCGCTTTCGAACCAAGCCCTGGGGTCGCCACCCCCAGCCGGCACGCTGCAATCAGCATTGCCATTCTGGCGTTTTCAGCCTTTTTGATCGTGACCACCGAATTTCTGATCGTTGGCTTGCTGCCCGCGCTTAGCCAGGACCTGGGTATTTCCATATCGCTGGCGGGGCAGTTGGTCACCCTGTTCGCATTCACCGTGATGCTGGCCGGCCCGCTATTGACGGCGGCGTTGGCGCACCTGGACCGCAAGCGCCTGTTCATCGGCATTTTGCTGGTCTTCGCCGCAGCCAATGCGCTGGCTGCTGCCTCCGGCAGTTTCTGGGTGCTGGCCGTCGCCAGGGTGATACCGGCACTGGCGCTGCCGGTGTTCTGGGGCACCGCCAGTGAAACCGCCGGCCACCTGGCTGGGCGCGACAGGGCCGGGCAGGCCATTGCCAAGGTCTACCTGGGTATCTCCGCGGCGATGTTGCTGGGTATCCCGTTGGGGACCGTGGCAGCAACGGCGGTGGGGTGGCGCGGTGCATTCTGGATCCTGGCTGCGTTGTCGCTGCTGATGGCGCTGGCGATGTGGGTATGGATGCCGCACGTGGCGCGCACGGCGAAAGTTGACTTCATGCAGCAGGCGCGCATTTTCAAAGAGCGTTTTTTCCTGGCCAATGTGCTGCTGTCGGTGGTGGTGTTCACGGCCATGTTCACGGGCTACACCTATCTGGCCGACCTGCTGCAGCGGGTAGCGGGCGTGGCCCCGGCGCATACCGGCTGGTGGCTGATGGGCTTTGGCGCGGTCGGCTTGCTCGGCAACTGGATCGGCGGGCGGGCCGTGGACCGCTCACCGCTCAGGGCCAGCGCGCTGTTCCTGGTGCTGTTGGCCATTGGCATGGCGGCGCTGGTGCCGCTGGCCCAGGGGGCCGTGCTGTTCTGCCTGGCGCTGGCGCTGTGGGGCATTGCCAACACGGCACTGTACCCGGTGAGCCAGGTGCGGGTGATGAGTTCGGTCACCCATGCCCAAGCCCTGGCGGGTACCACCAATGTGTCGGCGGCCAACGCCGGTATCGGCCTGGGGGCCGTGCTGGGTGGCATGACCATTTCCCACCTGGGGGTCGGCTACGCGGGCTACGTGGCGGCTGGCATCGCCTTGCTGGCGCTGGCGTTGGTGCCCGTGGTGGGCCGGCTGGCGCCTCAGCCCGGTGCGCAGGCCCGGCTGCCGTGAGGCGCCAGGCGCGGTAGCAGGTAGTCGAGCAAGGCGCGGACCTTGGGTAGCCCTTCGCGGCTTTTCAGCCACACCAGGTTCATTGGCAAGCCGTCGGTGGCCAGCGCCGGCAATACTTCGACCAGGCGCCCCTGGTCGAGGTACTGCTGGGTCAGCCAGGTGGGTAGCTGGCCGATGCCATGGCCGGCCAGCACCGCTGCCACTTCGCCTTCGCCATCGCCCACGGCAATGCGCGGCTGCACGGTACGCCGCTCCATTTCGCCGGGGTGGCGGCCTTTGAAATACCACGGGCTGACCAGGCCGTCGGTGTGGCCATAACCCACGCAGTGGTGGTGCTCCAGGTCGCGCTCGTGTTGCGGCACGCCATGCTTTTCCAGGTAGCCAGGCGCGGCACAGAACATCAGGCGCTGGGCACCGAAGTATTGGTGGCCTAGCGCCGCCGGCCAGGCATCTGGGCCACCGATGCGCACCACGATATCGATGCCCTCGTGCACCGGGTCGACGAAACGGTCGGAGAACGACACATGCGGCTGCAGCAACGGGTGCAGGCGGATGAAGTCGAGGATCAGCGGCAGCACATGCAGGCGACCGTAAGAGGCGGGCAGTTCGATCCGCACTTTGCCATGGGGCTGGTCATCGCTGGCCGCCAGGGTGTGCTCGACTTCTTCCAGGTCGGCCAGGACCGAAGTGCAAGTGCGATAGAACACCACGCCCGCTTCACTCAGCGACAGGCTGCGCGTGGTGCGGTTGAACAGCCGGGCCCCCAGGCGGGCCTCCAGCCGGGCCACGCTCTTGCTGATGGCCGAGCTGGTCAGGTTGAGCCGCTCGGCAGCTGCCGTGAAACTGCCCAAGTCAGCGACGGCGACGAAAACGTCAATGCCTTTGAGGCGTTCGGAAGAGTACATGGGTGGCTTCTTTGATGAACTGGGTTCCCGGTTCGGGTGTGCCTATTGAAGCCTCGCACGTGGATTTCATCAATGAGTTTCGCCTGGCCTGGCCGGCAACGTGACCCGAAACGCCCGGGTAAGCCACAGCAGTACTAGCAGGCCCATGCCCATCCAGCACAGGCCAATGCTGAACGACAGGCTGGTCAGGCTACTCCACAGCCACAGCGTGCTGAGAAAACCCAGCCCCGGTATGGCGCCGTACAGCACCACATTACCGGCACCGCGCAGCTTGCGGTCGATGAGGTAGTGTTTGACCACCGCCAGGTTCACCGCCGAAAAGGCGAACAGTGCGCCGAAACTGATCATGTTGGCCACGGTGTCGAGGGTAATGACCAGGGCAATCAGCGACAGCAGGCTGACCACCAGGGTGGCGGTGGCCGGTACGCGCTTTTTCGTTGCAAGCTGGCCAAACGCCCGCGGCAGCACGCCGTCACGGCCCATCGCGAACAGCACCCGTGACACGCTGGCTTGCGACACCATGGCCGAGGCGAAGCAGCCGGCCACGTAAGTGGCGGTGAATGCGCTGACCAGCAGTTCGCCGCCTACCCGGCGCATGACGTCCACCGAGGCCGAGTCCGGGTCGGCAAAGCTGCCCCAATCGGGGAAGACCAGTTGTGCGCAGTACGACACCACCAGGAACAGCAAGCCGCCGATCAGGGACACGGCAAGGATCGCCAGCGGAATACGGTAGGTCGGGTTGCTGGTTTCCTCGGCCATGGTCGAGACCGCATCGAAGCCCAGGAATGACAGGCACAGTACGGCCGCGCCGGTCATCACCAACGGCACGCTGAAACCGTCGTGGTGGAACGGCGCCAGCAGCGAAACGGGTTCGGCCTGGCCGCTCAGCCTGAGCACGGCCAGGCCGACGAAAACCACGATGAACACCAGTTGCGTCACCACCAGGATCCAGTTGACGCGGGTGATCGACTCGATGCCGATCAGGTTGAGGAAGGTGACCAGGGCGATGGACCCTGCCACCCACACCCAGGCATGAATGGCCGGGAAGTATTCCGACATGTAGATGCCGATCAGCAGATAGCTCAGCAGTGGCAGGAAAATGTAGTCGAGCAGCAGGGTCCAGCCGGTGATGAAACCGATGTGGCTGCCAAAGGCCTTGCGGGTATAGGTGTAGACCGAGCCGGAGTAGGGGTGGGCCTGGACCATGCGGCCGTAGCTGTAGGCGGTGAGCAGCATGGCGGCGAGGGTCAGCAGGTAGGCAGTGGGCAGGTGCCCCTTGGTCATCTGGGTGACCAGCCCATAGGTGGTGAAGACCGCCAGCGGCACCATGTATGCCAGGCCGAACAGCACCAGGGCGGTCATGCTCATGGACTGGCGCAAACGCCCGCTGCTGGCGGCAGGTTGCGCGGTGGCGGGCGGGGTGGTGGGGTGAGCTGTACTTGTTGTTGTATGCATTGCTAACTCCTGGAAAGGGATGCAGGCCATCGCGGCAGGCGAGCAGGCTCGTTACCGGGGTGTCGTGCAAGGAGGTCGAGCGCAAGGCTCGCAGCGCTGGGGCGGGTTGATGCTCCCACACCCCGCCAGCACCCGGAATCACCCTTTGGGG
>NZ_AEWE02000141.1:0-12847 GCF_000190455.2 Pseudomonas sp. TJI-51 | reverse complement strand
CCCCAAAGGGTGATTCCGCAGGTTCCCCTGCCATGGGAGTATCTGCCCAACCACGCACCGCACTGGCGGCGGTGCCTTACTCCATATGGCAGGCCGACTGTGACTATCCAATTGCTTTCAGAACAGTGGTTCGAGCACCAGGCCAAGGTCACCGAGGCAATCGGCCGGCCTGGCTTCGCCGCCAACCTGTTTGCAGCACTGGGCGTGATCCGGCCGATCCAGGCCACCACGGTGTACCTGTACCCGCACCACGGCATGCCCTGCGCGCTGTTCGAGCAGGACGACAAGGCGCCCTGGCAGCCCGAGGGCAACGTCAGCCGCTACCTGTCGGGTTTCTACCTGCTCGACCCGTTCTACGGTGCTTGTGTGGAGCAGCTGGGGTCTGGCTGCTACGGCCTGTTCGAGGTGGCCCCCGACCATTTTGAGGTCAGCGAGTACTACCAGTCGTTCTACCGCCACTCGCACCTGGCAGACGAACTCAACTACATCCTGCAACTGGCCCCCGGCCAGAGCCTGGCCGTGTCGCTGGCCTTCACCGACAAGCTCGACCCGCAAACCCGTGAACTTTTCGGGCACATCACGCCCTGGGTGCTGGCGCTACTCGGCAAGCATTTTGCCGGCGTCGACAGCCGTGCCGGGCGCTTCGAGAACATCCTTGAGCAGCGTATTCACGCTGCGCTGAACAACTTCGGCAGCTCGTTGCTGACCGAGCGCGAATGCCGCATTGCCCAGCTGATCTTGCGCGGCCATTCGACCAAGTCGCTGGCCGAGCGCCTGGGCGTGTCGGAAGACACCATCAAGTCGCACCGCAAGAACGTCTACGCCAAGCTCGATATCGGCACCCAGTCCGAGCTGTTTTCCCTGTTCATCGACGCGCTGGCCAATGCCCAGGGCGTGCTGGGCAAGGACCCGCTGGAAAGCTATATGGGCAAGCGGCGCTGAGCGCCGCTGCCGTGCACCCCACCGCAAAGGAAAACCAACAATGAATGCGCCTTTCGCCCCGCAACGCCAGACCCGTGACTACCAGGCAGCCGACGCCGCGCACCACATCCATGCCTTCCTTGACCAGAAGGCGCTGAACGCCGAAGGGCCGCGGGTGATCGTCGGTGGCGAGCGCCTGCACCTGTGGGACAGCGAGGGCAAGCGTTACCTGGATGGCATGTCCGGGCTGTGGTGCACCCAGCTCGGTTACGGCCGCCGCGACCTGACCGCCGCTGCCGCCAGGCAGATGGACCAGCTGGCGTACTACAACATGTTCTTCCACACCACCCACCCGGCGGTGATCGAGCTTTCGGAGCTGCTGTTCAGCCTGCTGCCAGGGCACTACAGCCACGCGATCTACACCAACTCCGGCTCCGAGGCCAACGAGGTGCTGATCCGCACCGTGCGCCGCTACTGGCAGGTGGTCGGCCAGCCGAGCAAGACGATCATGATCGGCCGCTGGAATGGCTACCACGGCTCGACCCTGGCGGCCACGGCGCTGGGTGGCATGAAGTTCATGCACGAAATGGGCGGGCTGATCCCGGATGTGGCGCACATCGACGAGCCTTACTGGTACGCCGAAGGCGGTGAGCTGAGCCCGGCCGAGTTCGGTCGCCGCTGTGCCTTGCAGCTGGAAGAAAAAATCCTGGAGCTGGGCGCAGAAAACGTTGCCGGCTTCATTGCCGAGCCGTTCCAGGGCGCAGGCGGCATGATCTTCCCGCCGGAAAGCTACTGGCCGGAAATCCAGCGCATCTGCCGCCAGTACGATGTACTGCTGTGTGCCGACGAGGTGATTGGTGGCTTCGGTCGTACCGGCGAATGGTTTGCCCACGAATACTTCGGCTTCCAGCCCGATACCCTGTCCATAGCCAAGGGCCTGACCAGCGGCTACGTGCCCATGGGCGGGCTGGTGCTGAGCAAGCGCATAGCCGAAGCCCTGGTGGAGCGGGGCGGGGTGTTCGCCCACGGCCTGACCTATTCCGGCCACCCGGTGGCAGCGGCGGTGGCCATCGCCAACCTGAAAGCCCTGCGTGACGAAGGCATCGTGCGCCAGGTGAAGGACGACACCGGCCCCTACCTGCAGCGCATCCTGCGTGAGGTGTTCGCCGACCACCCGCTGATTGGTCAGGTGCAGGGCGCAGGCCTGGTGGCGGCGCTGCAACTGGCAGAGCACAAGCCTACCCGCAAGCGCTTTGCCAATGAAAACGACCTGGCCTGGCAGTGCCGGACCTTCGGCTTCGAGGAGGGGGTGATCATTCGCTCCACCCTGGGGCGGATGATCATGGCGCCGGCCTTGATCGCCAACCACAGCGAGCTGGATGAGCTGGTGGAGAAAACCCGCATCGCCGTTGACCGCACGGCGCGCCTGGTTGGCAAGCTCTGACAGTCCGTCAGCACAACCGCTTGAAAGGAGTACAAATGTACACCCTCGAATTCTGGCAACAACGCGCTGCGGACCTGTACTTGCCGGCCAGCGCCCTGATCGCTGGCAAAGCCGTGAAGGCCCAAAGTGGCGCGACCTTTGCCGCCATCAATCCCGCCACCAACCAGGTGCTGGCGCAGGTCGCCGCCTGCGCCCAGGCCGACGTCGACCTGGCCGTGGCCAGCGCACGGCAGGCCTTCGAGCACGGCCCGTGGGCGCGCATGGCCCCCGGGCAGCGCAAGCAAGTGCTGCAGCGCCTGGCCGAACTGATCATGGCCCACCGCGAAGAGCTGGCATTGCTGGACTCGCTGAACATGGGCAAACCAGTCATGGACGCCTACAACATCGATGTGCCCGGGTCGGCGCAGGTATTTGCCTGGTACGCCGAGGCGCTGGACAAGCGCTACGACCAAGTGGCGCCGACCGCCACCAATGCATTGGCCACCATCACCCGTGAGGCCCTGGGCGTGGTGGCGGCGGTGGTGCCGTGGAACTTCCCGCTGGACATGGCCGCCTGGAAGCTGGCCCCGGCCTTGGCCGCGGGCAACAGCGTGGTGCTCAAGCCGGCCGAACAGTCGCCGTTCTCGGCCTTGCGCCTGGCTGAACTGGCCCTGCAAGCCGGTTTGCCCGAAGGCGTACTGAACGTGGTGCCGGGCCTGGGCGAGCAGGCTGGTCAGGCCCTGGGCCTGCACCCAGACGTGGATTGCCTGGTGTTCACAGGCTCCACCCAGGTGGGCAAGTACTTCATGCAATACGCGGCGCAGTCCAACCTCAAGCAGGTATGGCTGGAGTGCGGGGGCAAGAGCCCCAACCTGGTGTTCGAGCACTGCCAGGACCTGGACCTGGCTGCGGAAAAGGCGGCCTTTGGTATTTTCTTCAATCAGGGTGAGGTCTGTTCCGCCAACTCGCGGCTGTATGTGCAGCGTTCCATCCACGATGAGTTCATCGAGCGCCTGCAGGCCAAGGCCCGGCAATGGCAGCCTGGCAACCCGCTGGACCCGGCCAGCCGCGCCGGGGCGATTGTCGATGCCGGCCAGGCAGCGCGTATCCAGGCCGCCATCGACCGCGCGGGGCAAGAGGGCGCGCGGCTGGTGTGTGGCGGTCGGCGGTTGCATATCGGCGGTTCGGACAACTACATCGAGCCGACCATCTTCGCCGAGGTCGATGCCAGCATGAGCCTGGCGCAGGAAGAAGTGTTCGGCCCGGTACTGGCAGTGAGTGCCTTCGACAGTGAAGAGGAGGCGGTGCGCCTGGCCAATGACAGCATCTATGGCCTGGCGGCTTCGGTGTGGAGCGACGACTTCAACCAGGTGCACCGCGTGGCACGGGCGCTGAAAGTCGGTACCGTGTCGGTGAACACGGTCGATGCACTGGATGTCACGGTGCCATTCGGTGGCGGCAAACAGTCGGGGTTTGGCCGCGACCTGTCGCTGCATGCGTTCGACAAGTACACGCAGCTCAAGACCACCTGGTACCAGCTGCGCGGCTGAACCCGGGCCGGCGGCAAGCACGACCTGCCGCCGGCCGCTCACTCATACGCCTGCACCCCGGCAATATGCCGCCCGGCCACGTAGCCGAAGGTCAACGCGGGCCCCAGGTTGATGCCGCCAGACGGGTACCAGCCACCGAACACACTGGCCATGTCGGTACCTGCCGCGTACAGCCCGGTGATCGGCTGGCCGCTGGCATCCAGTACCCGTGCCTGGCCATCGGTGCGCAACCCGGCAAAGGTGCCAAAGCAACCCGGCTTCACCTTCACCGCGTAGAACGGGCCCTCTTCGATCGGCGCCACACACGGGTTGGGGCCTGGGTGTTGCGGGTCGCCCTGCTTGCGGTTGAATGCGGTGGAGCCGCGGCCGAAGGCCGGGTCCTGGCCGTTGCGTGCAGGGCTGTTGAAGGCCTCGACGGTGGCGCGTAACCCGGCCGCATCGATGCCGCAGGCAACCGCCAACGCTTCGAGTGTGGCGCCACGTTTCAGGTAGCCACTGCGCACATGCGGCCACACTGGCAGTGGCGCCGGGCGGGCATGGCCCAGGCCATAACGGCGCAGGAAACGGTGGTCACACACCAGCCAGGAACACACCTCCTGGTCCGCTGGCACTGCCGCGACCATGGCTGCCACATAGTCATAGTAACCGTGCGCTTCATTGACGAAACGCTTGCCGTTGGCCAGCACCCCGATGATGCCCGGTTTGCCCCGTTCGATGATGTGCGGGAAATGGCCGACAGTGCCATCGCCATGTGGCACCTGCGAAACCGGCGCCCAGGCCACCGGCGACTGCAGGTCGGTGGCCACCACGCCACCTGCTGCCTCGCCCAGGCGCAGGCCATCGCCAGAGCAGCCCTTTGGCGGCAGGGCCAGGGTGTCGTGGCCGCTGGCGTCGCGGGGGAACAGCTGCCGGCGGCGGGCAGCGTCGTGAGGGAAGCCGCCCGCTGCCAGTACCACTGCCTTGGCGCGGATACGCTGCTCGCCTTGCGGGGTCGTCACCAGCGCGCCGCACACCTGGCCCGCTTCGACCAGCAAATGCTTGGCTGGCGCCGACACCTGCAGCTGCACGCCCAGGTCCTGCGCCGACTTGGCCAGCCGCGCCACCAGTGCCACGCCGTTGACCAGGTGCATGGCCCGGCCGTGGCGGGCCAGGTGGTACAGGTGCCGGCCGAAGCGCTTGCACACGTGCAGCAAGGCCTTGGGCGAACGGGTCATGTTGAGGAACGCGGCAAGGTCGGCGCCGGCCATGATCGGCATGCCCATGAACGAGGTTTCGCGCAGGGTCTGGCGCAGGCGTGGCAGCAGTGCACCCACCTCGCGGGCATCGTACGGTGCGGCAATCACCTGATGCCCACCTTCGGCGGCGCCAGGGGTGTGGCCGTGCATGTCCGGTATCGCATTGCCGTCGGCAAACTGCAGCGCCGTATGCTTCTCGAAAAACGCCACCATGTGCGGGCAGGCTTCAAGGAAAGCGTCCACCCGTTCGGCATCGTAATGGGCACCCAGCTCATTGCGCAGGTAGGTCCGGGGCTGCTCGATGTCTTCGTCGATGCCGGCGCGGCGTGCCAACGGGTTGCGCGGGACCCAGGCCCAGCCACCGGACCAGGCCGTGGCGCCGCCCAGCACTGGCTCCTTTTCTACCAGAATCACCTTTTGCCCATGCCAGGCAGCTGTTACAGCGGCGGCCAGCCCGGCGGCGCCTGAACCTATCACCAGTACATCGCATTCGGTTTCGAAGGGGGCAGGGGGCATCGCACAAATCCTGTATTGTTATTGGAACGTGGTTCCATATTCTTATTTGGCCCGCCTGGATCCGCAAGGGCACGGCTGGCCGCCCGCGCAACGAGCGGGCGATAATCGAACACTTGGCAGGGCATTGCATGTGTACGCTACCGGGAATGTGGAATCATCTTCTAGAATTCGCAAAACGTAGCAAGGACCTGTGTCATGGCTGGTAGTCAGATCGAACGCGCCTTCAATCTTGTTGAGAGCCTTGCCGGTGAGCCTCAGGGCCTGGCATTGCAAACCCTGGCCGAGCGCCTGGATATTCCAAAAAGCGCCGCGCACCGCATGCTGGCCGAGCTGATGCGGCTGGGCTACGTACGGCAGAACCGTGACAACAGCCGCTATCAGCTGTCGGCCAAGCTGGTCGCCCAAGGCTTCCGTTACCTGGCCAGCAGTGGTGCCGATGTCATTCAGCCGATTCTCGACCGCCTGGCCCAGGACAGCGGTGAGCTGGTGCGCCTTGGTGTCATCGATGGGGGGCGGCAGACCTGGATCGCCAAGTCCCAGGGCGCGCGCTCCGGGTTGCGTTACGACCCGGACATGGGGCGCGACGCGCCGCTGTTCTACACCGCTTCCGGGCACGCCTGGCTGGCCAGCCTGGACGATGAGCAGGCGCTGCAGATGGTGCTGCGCCAGGGCATCGCCGACCCGGGCCAGTTCGGCCCGAATGCGCCGCGCACCACCGACGAGTTGCTCGCCTACCTGCGCCGCGCCCGCGAGCGGGGTTATGCCTGGGTCGAGCAAACCTCGGCGGTGGGCACCTCGGCGCTGGCTGCGGTGGTACGGCGCCCGCAAAGCGGCGAGGTGATTGGCGTGCTGAGCATTGCCGGGCCCAGTGCACGCCTGGCGCAAAGCCGTTTGGCCGAGCTGGCCCCTCTATTGCTGGCGGCCGCCGAGGAACTGTCTGCCGCCAGCCACGCCAGCGAACTGTTTGCCTGAGGGATATTCCGGTCGATTACCGCACAGTCTGTTCAGCAGGCTCTTCTGAAAAGTTGAACCTGGTTCTAAATTGTCCAGTGTGAATTTTGGAACGCAGTTTCATATTCGCACTACAAAAATGACAAGAGGACAGGCTGTTGAACGCACCCCTTCGTATCGCCCTGGTCGGCGCTGGCATCATGGGCCGCCAGCATTATCAGCACTTGTGCAATGTACCCCAGGCCCGGTTGTGCGCGGTGGCCGACCCCGGCCCGCAGGCCGAAGCCTTCGCCGTCGACTGCGGCGTGCCGTACTTTGCCGACCACCGGCAGATGCTGCAACGCGTGCAGCCCGAGGCGGTGATCATCGCCAACCCGAACAACCAGCACGTGGCCACTGCGCTGGATTGCGTCGAAGCCGGCGTGCCGGTACTGGTGGAAAAACCGGTGGGCGTGCAGTTGCAGGAGGTGCGGGCGCTGGTCGAGGCGTCACGGCGCTGCAAGGTACCAGTATTGGTCGGCCACCATCGTCGGCACAATCCATTGATCGCCAAGGCGCATCAGGTGATCAGCGAAGGCAAGCTGGGCCGGCTGATCAATGTCACCGCACTGTGGCAGTTGCAAAAGCCCGACAGCTACTTCGACACCGCCTGGCGCCGCGAGCCGGGGGCGGGTTTTTTGCTGACCAACCTGATCCATGACCTCGACCTGCTGCGCTACTTGTGCGGCGAGGTGGTACAGGTGCAGGCCTTCACCCGCAACGACGTGCGCGGGTTCGCCAACGAAGACAGTGCCGCCGTGCTGTTGCAGTTCGCCAATGGCGCCTTGGGTAGCCTGACCGGCTCGGACGCCGTAGCGGCGCCCTGGAGCTGGGAGCTCGACTCGGGTGAAAGCCCGGTCTACCCGCGCCAGGATGGCCAGCCGTGTTATCTGCTGGCCGGCACCCAGGGCTCGCTGAGCATTCCTCAGCTCAAGCACTGGCACTACGCCGAGCCGGGTTCGGGGTGGCACACACCGTTGTTGCAGCACCAGCACAGCATACCCGCCGGTGAAGCATTGACCCTGCAGTTGCAGCACTTCGTGCGGGTCGCCCGCGGTGAACAGCCGCCTTTGGTCGATGCCGCCGACGCTGGCCGCACCCTGGCACTGATCGAAGCGATCCGCCAGGCTGCCGCCAGCGGCCGCGCCTGTGCGCCCGAGCACATTGCCTGATACCCTCTTTCTGGTGACGACGAATGACTGATCGAATATTTTCCCTCGCGGCCCTGACGGTACTCGAACTGTCCCCGCCAGACATGGTCGAGGCTGCTGCCCGCGCTGGCTACAGCCATGTCGGCCTGCGCCTGGTGCCGGCCACCGAGCAGGAACAGCACTACCCGCTGGTGGCCAATGCCGATCTGCGCAGGCAGACCCAGGCACGCCTGCGCGATACCGGCATCAAGGTGCTGGACCTGGAGATACTGCGCCTTAAGCCGGACACCTGCGTGGCGGATTTCGAAGCCATCCTGGCGGTGGGTGCCGAGCTGGGGGGCACCGAACTGCTGGTGGCCGGCAACGACCCGGACGAAGCACGGCTCACCGAGCGCTTTGCCGCGTTGTGCGAACTGGCGGCGGTCCATGGCATCCACCCGCACCTGGAGTTCATGCCCTGGACCGACGTACGTGACTTGCGCCAGGCCATGCGCGTGGTAGCCAACGCCGATCAGGCCAATGGTTGCGTGCTGGTGGACGCGTTCCATCTCAACCGCTCCGGCTCTGCGCTGAGCGACCTGGCGCAGTTGGCACCGCAACGCATGCGCTATGCCCAATTGTGCGACGTGGCGGGGCCAGTGCCGGCCGACATGGACGAAATCCTGCGCCAGGCGCGTAACGAACGGCGCTTCCCGGGTGATGGCGATGCCGATCTGGTCGGGCTGCTGCGCGCGCTACCGGCCACACTCCCGCTGAGCCTGGAAATACCTACCCGGCAGTTGCTGGAACAAGGGATCAGCGGCGAACGGCGTGCGCGCATGGCGCTGGACCACGCCAGGGCGGTATTGGCCAAGGTCTGACAGTGGCCAGTGCGGCGCGGCGCCTTCGTTGACCGGTGGCGCAAAAAAAGGGCCCGCAAGGGCCCCGTAGAGGTAACTGAGCAGCGCCTCAGGCGCTTTCGACCTGGCGCGGCGCCATGAAGTACATCCATACCAGCGCCAGGAAGTACATGGCCGGGATCATGGTGAACAGCACGGCATAGTTATTGTGGGTAGCCGTCAGCACGCTGCCGACGATCTGCGTCATGAACATCCCGCCAATGGCTGCGCACATGCTGCCGAAGCCGAACACGGTACTCACCAGGTGCTTGGGCGTGTAGTCCATCACCAGGCTCCAGATGTTCGCCGTCCAGGCCTGGTGCGCCCCCACCGCCAGCGAAATGGCCGCCACCGCGACCCAGAGGCCGCTGGCGTTGGCAGCCAACACCACGCTGACCATGGTGCAGGCGAAGACCAGCATGGACAGCAACCGCGCCGTCGTGGCGCGCACGCCGCGGCCGATCAACCATGACGACAGAATGCCACCGCCGATGCTGCCAAAATCTGCCGTCAGCCAGATGATGATCAGTGGGATACCCATCTGGGTCACATTGATGCCCAGGCTGTACTGTTGGTTGAGGAAGGGCGGCAACCAGTACAGGTAGAACCAGAACACCGGTGCGGTGATCGCATAGGCCATCGCGAACGCCCAGGTCCCGCGCAGGCGCAGTATGCGGCTGAACGGCACCCGGGTCGGCTCGGGCTCGACAGCTTGCTGGATGTACTGCACCTCGCTCTGCCGCACTGTCGGGTGGTCTTCAGGGTTGTAGTACTTGAGCAGCCATAGCGCTACCCACACCAGGCCCAGGCAGCCCATGGCGATGAATGCGGCCTGCCAGCCCCACACGGCCAGAATCAGTGGCAGCAGCGCTGGGGTTACCATGGCGCCGACATTGGTACCGGCGTTGAACAAACCGGTGGCGATAGCCCGCTCGCCGGCCGGAAACCACAGGCGCACGGTTTTCACGCAAGCCGGGTAGTTGGCGGCTTCGGTCAGGCCAAGGATAAAGCGGCAAACCATGAAACCGGCAGCCGAGGTGGCCAGGCCATGGGCGCCGGTGGCCAGGCTCCAGAGCAGCACGGCAAAGAAAAAGGCCCGTTTGACGCCGACCTTGTCGATCAGCCGGCCTTGCAACAGAAAGCCGATGGCGTAACCGACCTGGAACCAGAAGTTGATGTTGGCGTAGTCCATCGCCGTCCAGCTCATTTCCTTGGCCAAGACAGGCTGCATGATGCCAAGGGCGGCGCGGTCGATGTAGTTGAGGGTGGTGGCGAAGAACACCAGGGCCAGCATGCCCCAGCGGGTCTTGCCAACGCCGAAGGCGGCGCGAAGCTTGTCGCCGATCGAACCCTGGGGCATCCGGAGCGCGGCGGGGTGAGTCTTGGAGTTGTTCATGACGGCTCGTTTCTTGAAATTGTATTCAACTGCGGTGCTGCGGGTGCGTGACCATTTCCCAGGCAAGGGTGCACGCAAGGCCGGTGCATGGTGAGCAGTGCGGGCGGCAGCGTCAATTCAAGAGGCGGTCTAATGTTCGGTTACCGAACGCTTGCGAGTGCTGGCGAGGCGTCAGGGCGAGCGCTGAGCCGGCGCTGGTTATTCGCGCAGGCTGCGTGGTAGCAGGGCACCTGGTATTACCCATCTTTCCACTTCGGCGCGGCTGTACTGCCTGATCCACTGGCGCAAGGTCTTGTGCAAAGTGCTCTTGGCTTCGACAACTTCACCGGTATAGGGGTTTTGATAAAACTTGCTGAGCCGCGCCCGGAAACCGGTCGGTGAAACCAGTGCATGGGGTTGCCGGGTGAACAGGTCGAGGGTGTGGCGCTGCTCAGGTGCCATGATGCTCAGCACCTGCCTTAAGCCGAATTGATATTCGGCCAGCAGGTCGTGCAGTTTGCTTTCGAATTCCAGCTCGCGGCGAAGTTGGGGGTCAACCTTGATGAACTGAAGTTGGTCTTTCTTGTTGGCGAGTAGCCATTCGAGGGCGCGGAACTGGGCAAGATGAGACATGGGGCTTCCTCCAGTGCGTGATGGCACCAGTGTTAGCGCGCCGGTCAGAGCAACGCAAGTGGGGAAATAATTTGAGATTTTTGCAGGGCATTGTTCGTTGTTGGGTTGTACGAAAGTTCAGTTCTAAGTTGGGTTGTCAGTAACTTCCTACAGCGGCGCCTTCAACAACTTCAATAAATGAATGTCTGAATGCTTTGACTGTTATGGCATCTGCTGAGGCCCTGCTGGTTGCTTGAGCCCAATGGTGTGCACGCTGGGGATCGGTTCTTACAAGATGTTTCATTGCAGCGAAGCGGTGAACTATCGGCGATGCGCAGGGCTCCTTTGCTAGGCGCACCCTGCGCACGGCTGATGGCACCCCCCATCAGCCTGGGTCACTGAATGAAAAGGAGGCACCGTGACCACATCCGACCACACCCTTTACCGGCGCACCCCCAGCCCGCTGCACGCCCTGTTGTTGGCCGGCAGTGTGCCGTTGTTCCTGGGCGCGCTGCTGAGCGATATCGCCTACTACAACAGCTACCAGATCCAGTGGAGCAACTTCGCCGCCTGGCTGATCGCCGGGGCTTTGCTGTTCTGCGGGCTGGCGCTGCTGTTTGCCTTGGCCAACCTGATCCGCGCTGAGCGCAAAGGCGGGCGCCCGACGCTGTATTTCGTGCTGCTGCTGGTGACCTGGGTGCTTGGCCTGATCAATGCCTTCGAGCATGCCAAGGACGCCTGGGCGGTGATGCCGGCAGGGCTGGTGCTGTCGGCGGTCGTGAGCGTACTGGCGTTGGCCGCAGCCTGGACCGGCCTGAGCAACCTGCGTTCTGGAGGTGAAGCATGAAGCCCTTGCACGCGTTGAGTGTATTGAGCGTGGCGCTGCTGTTGAGTGCCTGTGGTGGCGATGGCGAGCCTACGCAGGCCCATGGCCCGGACCCGCGCTTGCCCGAGCCACAACGTGGCTTGTTGCCGAGCATGAAGATCGCTCAGCCGGTGGCCTGGGGTGAGCAGAAACCGACCGTTCCCGAAGGCTACAGTGTCACGGCCATTGCCACCGACCTGAAGATCCCGCGCCAGAGCCTGGTATTGCCCAATGGCGACATCCTGGTGGCCGAAGGCAGGGGCGGCAGCGCGGCCAAGCTCAAGCCCAAGGATGTGATTGCCAGCCAGATCAAGGCCAAGGGCAACACCCAAGTCAAAGGCGGTAACCGCCTGACCTTGCTGCGCGATGCCGACGGCGACGGCAAGTACGAGGTGCAGACGGTATTCGCGGAAAACCTCAACGCGCCGTATGGCCTGGCTTTTGCCGACGGCAAGTTGTACGTGGCCAACCAGGACGCCCTGGTGCGCTTCAACTACACCGAAGGCCAGACCAAGGCCGACGGCCCGCCGACCAAGGTCACCGACCTGCCATCGCAGATCAACCACCACTGGACCAAGGCGCTGACGATCAGCCCCGATGGGCGCTACCTGTATGTGGGCATCGGCTCGAACAGCAATATCACCGAGCGCGGCCTGGAAGTGGAGATCGACCGCGCCATGGTCTGGCAGGTGGATGCCGAAACCGGCGCGCACCGGCCTTACGCCACAGGCCTGCGCAACCCCACCGCACTGACCATTGAGCCGCAGACCGGGCAGTTGTGGACAGTGGTCAACGAGCGCGATGAGTTGGGGCCTGATTTGGTGCCTGACTACCTCACCTCGGTGCGTGACGGCGGCTTCTACGGCTGGCCCTACAGCTACTGGGGGCAGAACGTCGATGAGCGGGTAAGGCCGCAGGCCCCGGAAAAGGTCGCCGCGGCGATCAAACCCGACTACAGCCTGGGCTCGCACGTGGCGGCACTGGGTGTTGACTTCTCCATCCCGGCCATGGGGGAGGGTTTTGCCGACGGGGTATTCGTGGGCGAGCACGGCAGTTGGAACCGGCCAAACCCGGTGGGCTACAAGGTCATCTTCGTGCCGTTCAGCAATGGCAAACCAGCTGGGGAACCGATTGACTTCGCGACGGGTTTCCGGGGTGAAGATGGCAAGACCCGCGGTCGCCCGGTGGGGGTGACGGTGGACCCACGCGGTGCTTTGATCATTGCGGATGACCTGGCCAATACCGTGTGGCGGGTTACGCGCAATCGGTGAAGGTGGCCGGCTTCGCGTGCGGCCACTCATCGCGAAAGGCGGGGGCCGCGTTGCGGCCCA
>NZ_AEWE02000140.1:0-6316 GCF_000190455.2 Pseudomonas sp. TJI-51 | reverse complement strand
GGTTTGATTGCCCTGATCGAGCCGCACTACCCCAAGGGTGAAGGTGGTCGTCCGGCGTATCAGCTGATGGCGATGCTGCGCGTACATTTGATGCAGAACTGGTTCGGCTACAGCGATCCGGCGATGGAGGAGGCGCTGTACGAGACCACAATCTTGCGCCAGTTTGCCGGGCTGAACCTAGAGCGTATTCCCGACGAAACCACCATCCTCAATTTCCGTCGCCTGCTGGAGAAGCACGAGTTGGCGGCCGGGATTCTGGCGGTGATCAATGGTTACCTGGGCGATCGGGGCCTGTCGCTGCGCCAGGGCACCATCGTCGTTGCCACGCTGATCCATGCGCCGAGTTCGACCAAGAACAAGGACGGTAAGCGTGACCCGGAAATGCACCAGACCAAGAAGGGCAATCAGTATTACTTCGGCATGAAGGCTCACATCGGCGCGGATGCCGAGTCAGGTCTGGTGCACAGCGTGGTGGGGACGGCAGCCAACGTTGCGCGAGCGGTAATTGGCCAGTGCATCAGGGCGCTCATGAGGGACGTGAGGCGCTGATTGACAGGGGTGTCGTAGCCATATTGCTCCTATGGCGTTCAACTGTCTAATTTCGTCACGAGCTGCAAATTCAAGGGCCGCCACGCGCGGGCGACGGCATCACCACTCGTCTGGTCATAGCTCGATTTGTGGAACATACGTTCGTAGAACTAGACAGATGTCCTGTAAGCAGACGACCCCCCCTCATCGTCGCTTGAACAGGAGAGTCTAATGAAGGCCATCGTTTACAACGGGCCACGCGACGTCAGCGTGCAAAATGTCCCAGACGCCAAGATCGAAAAACCTACCGACGCCGTAGTGCGCATCACCACTACCAATATCTGCGGCTCTGACCTGCATATGTACGAGGGCCGCACCTCGATGGAGACGGGACGTGTTTTCGGTCACGAGAACCTCGGAGAAGTCATCGAAGTCGGCGCCGGCGTAGATCGCATCAAGGTAGGTGATCGCGTCTGTTTGCCATTTAATATCGGCTGCGGTTTCTGCGAAAACTGTGAAAAAGGTTTGACCGGTTTCTGCCTCACGGCCAACCCCGGCAGTGCTGGTGCTGCTTACGGGTTTGCCGATATGGGCTCATACCAGGGTGGTCAAGCAGAACTGCTGCGTGTGCCATATGCGGACTTCAATTGCCTGGTGCTGCCAGAGGATGCGCAAGAGAAAGAAAACGACTACGTCATGCTGTCAGACATATTCCCCACCGGATGGCATGCCACTGAACTGGCTGGCCTGATGCCGGGTGAAAGCATCGCCATTTACGGTGCAGGGCCAGTGGGCCTGATGGCAGCTCATGCCGCGATGATCAAAGGCGCCTCGCAAGTGTTCGTGGTCGACAACCATCCGGATCGATTGAAATTGGCCGCGCAGATGGGGGCCACGCCAATCAACTCGCTGGAGAAAGAGGCGGTTGATCAGATCCTCAACCTGACTCACGGCAAAGGCACTGATCGAGGTTGTGAGTGTGTGGGGTACCAGTGCTGTGACAAACACGGCCATGAGGTCAATCACCTGACGATGAACAACCTGGTAGCTTCCACCAAGGCCACGGGTGGCATCGGCGTCGTCGGGGTGTTTGTTCCTCAGGATCCGGGCGCGAAAAATGAACTGGCGAAGGAAGGTAAAATGGCCTTCGATTTCGGCGCGTTCTGGTTCAAGGGCCAGCAGATACGCACCGGGCAAGCCAACGTCAAAGCCTATAACCGCAGGCTCGCGGAGCTGATCCAGCACGACCGCGCCAAGCCTTCGCAGATCATCTCTCACAGCCTGAAATTGGCGGAAGGGCCCGATGCGTACAAGCATTTCGATGCGCGAGATGAGGGTTGGACAAAGGTCATTCTGAAGCCGGCAGCCTGATCGAACGGCTGTATGGATCTGACGCCCTGACGATATCGCCGGGCGTCAGCCCAAAGACCCGCCTACTCGGGCTTACAGTATGGCCGCTATGTATTTACCGACCACATACCACCTGTCGTCCGCTCGAAATGCGAGCGCGGTTGTTGCGCAAGATGATCAAGGGAAAAATGGTAAGCGTACTGACTTCGATGGTCGACCCGCTGCGCTTTCCGGGTGGGGAGATCGTCGACCTTTCCAGTCAACGCTGGGAAATTGAGCTGGGCTATCGGGCGATCAAGCAGAGACTGCTGGGCGGCGAATATACCCTGAGAAGCAAGACGCCAGAGATTTCCCTGCGAAATGAGTTTCGCTGCCTGCAGTTGGGCCATCTTGGGGTTGCTGCATGGCACGTCACTGAACCATCCCAGCAACTTGCCAGGATTTCTGAGAGATTTGCAGGCATCAGCCGCTCGATATGTTTTACCCCATCGGCGACCTGATCGATGGTTCTCACGCGCAGTCGTTGGACATGCTGTCGAAACGACACATAGGCGGCACGTCGTGCGAATTGAGACTCGCACGGGTCCCCATGTTCATTTGTCAAGGCTAAGTAGAGATGTCGCTATGGCGGCTAAGTAGAAATGTCATTATGCCCTCGTCGGGATTGCGTTGGGAGCAAACGATCGAATGGCGCGACTATAGACTATTGCTTGGGCGGTAGGCGTAGCATTACCAGGTCTCGGTGTACGTCAGTTCCACATAAAAATTGCGTTTCACCCACCACGACAAAACCATGTTTTTTATAGAACGCCTGTGCCCGAAGGTTCTGATCAGCAACTGTTAACCTGAACGCTCCGTGATAGCTGGCAATGGCTTGCTCGACCAAAGCACTTGCTGCGCCTGTGCCATGAAGGGCTGGGTAGATATAGCATCGCTTAAGCTCAGCTGTCTGAGCGGCGTCGGCTGCTTCAACGCCAATAGGCTCCGGATGCAGATCCAACATCGCGATGCCTTGCACCTTGGAATCGGACTCCACTACCCAGCAGCGGTAGCTCGTATCTTCGAGCATCGCGGTGATATGGCCGGGCTGCAGCGTAGCAGTCACATAGGCATTGATGTCTTCCTAACGAGTTCGGGGCGATTCAGGATTTCAAACTTATGTAGACTTCTGCCAATGAGATTTTTCCCTCTTTTAACCAGGCTGCTGAGGCATGGGAGCGTGGCATCCCAGTGCCATTACTGATATTGTCCGGCGCTGCTCAAGAGGGATCTAGCAGTGACCACAACCTACCTCAAGTACTTTCCCAAGCCTGTCCTCGACGACCTCGTAAACGGCAGATGGCTGCCAATCATCGGGGCCGGTATGTCCTTGAATGCCCATGTCACGTCAGGTCAGAGACCTCCGCTTTGGGGGGAGCTAGGTAAGCTTCTCGAAGACGATCTTATTGACTTCAATTCCAGTGGGGCCCTCGACGCGATTTCTGCTTACGAGCATGAGCTGGGCCGGGCGAGGCTGATGGACAAGCTCACACAAGTGTTGCTGATCCACGAAGCCCAGCCCGGGGCAGCGCACAAGAGCTTCTGCTCCATCCCGTTCGATATCGTCTGCACAACGAATTTCGATTTTTTGCTGGAGCAGGAGTACCGGCTTGGGCCCAATGTTGTTTATCCGATCCTTGAAGAGGAGCAGCTGTCGCTGAATTCATCCAAGGCCGGTGTGAACCTGCTCAAGCTCCATGGCGACCTTCACCATCCGAGAAGGATGGTGGTCACGGAGGCTGACTACGACGGCTTTCTCGCGAACTATCCGCTGTTCGCAACCTACCTCGCGAATTTGCTGATCACCAAGACTGCGGTATTGGTCGGGTACAGTCTCGACGATCCAGATTTCCGGCAGATTTGGCATGTGGTATCGCAGCGCCTGGGGCGCACCAGACGATTTGCCTACACGATCGTTTTAGGCGCGAATCAGTCCGATATTTCGCGGTTCGAGCGCCGCGGGGTAAAGGTGATCAATCTGCCGGGCACACGAGACAAGTACGGTGAAATCCTAGCGGCAGCTTTTGATGAGCTGCGAGAGCTTCTCAGGGATGAAGCTTTCACCGTGATGAAGCCGACTGAAGAGCGGACGATGCAAGAACTGTCGCTACCACGGTCAGCGCCATCGCGGCTTTGCTTCTTCTCGCTGCCGTTGGAAGTCCTGCCTTTCTACAAAGACCAGGTATTTCCCGCCTTGGAGGATATCAACCTTGTCCCGATTACGGCTGACGGAGTGATTTCCCCAGGGGATATGGTTATCGCGAAGCTGGACGCACTCATCGACCGGTCGATTGCAATGGTCATTGATCTGTCGTCCAACTGGACAATGGTTGAATTGAAGATGGCGATCAGTCGCGCGGCGTCGAGGAAGGAGAAGGGCAGGTCGCTCAAACTGATTGTAGTGATGAGGAAAGGTCAGCAGTTGCCTCTTGCTCTGGAGGACGTCACGGTGATTTATCGGCCTGATCTGCTGACCTCTGAGTCAGAAGATTTCGCCCTAGATCTGATTACAACCCTGGAAAGGGAGCTTCCATCAGATCGTAACTCTCAATTGGATGAGGCCCGCCGGCTTCTGAGGGTAAGGGAGTACCGTGCGGCGATCGTATCGGCGGTTACCTATCTTGAGGGTGAACTGCGGAGCGTGATGCGATACAGAGACGAGGACAGTGCGACAAGGCCAAATCACCAGTCGCTGCTGGGAATGATAAAAAATGCTGTTAGCCAAAGCGTAATCCAATCTGAGTGGCTCCCTAGACTGCACGAGTGGGTACACATCAGGAACAGCATCGTTCATTCGAGGGGTGACGCAGAAGTATCTCAGCGAATGGCAAAAAACATCGTAGATGGGATCATCCAAATCGTGTCCAGCTTACCACCTACAATTACGCCGACTGCGTCCTTTAGGGGGTAACGGCGCAGCAGGAACGCCTGCTGCGGAGTCGAGCAATTCTACCCGATTCGCGCTTGTTTCCTGCGTCGCCGTTGAACCCTACTTTTTCTTAGGCGCGGGAGGCGGCGCCTTTGGTGGAGTTGCAGGGCGCTGGCTCGTTGTCTCTTTGCTCACTCCACCGTTGACTGAGGTGGGCTTTCCTGCATGATTCGACATGCTGAATCCTTACATAGAGTGATTTGGAGTAGCGATTAACCCGGGCTGGCACAGGGTGGAGAGCTAAGCGCGTCATCCGTTCCGACGTGGAGGGGCGGGCGGGGCTTTAGGTGGGGTGGATGGCCGCTGGCTTACCGGACTGGGACGCTGTGGCTCGCTGCCGCTTGGCCGGCGTGGCTGTGGCGATATCCCTCTTTCTTCGTACATTGGTCACCTCTACTTGTTGGGCGCTTTAGGCGGCGAAGGCGGTGGTGTAGCGGGGCGAACGTTAACTGGTGCTGGCGGGCTAACATTCATCCCCTCGTTACTGACTCGCTCCACCACATGCTTTTTGTTTGTGTCGCTCTTACTGGTCATTCGTTGTCTCCTGTAGCTCAAGGAACTCAACCATCAAAACGTCGGAATTTGAGACTAAATAACTCTCAATTCCCGGCATTTCGACCCATTCGTCCTGCTCATCTAGCCAGCACGGCTGTGTAATCAGAAAATGGCCTGTGGCGGGATCAGTTGGCCACACTTGGGGGTATCCGAAGAGGCGTCGGCCATCCAGCAGAGTCAACACTACGCTATGCCCAGATCGCTTGCGAAATGCGTAGACCCATTCCGGGTATGAGGCACGTGATGTGAGTCCAAGCTGCCTGGCAATCCCGTATAGATAGTCATGGTTGGACGCGTATGACAGTCCCAAGCCTAGGCATACCGCGAGTGCGATCCCCCACGCGCTCTCTACGTCTGTGGTCCATAAACCAATATCGAACCAATGGTCACCCATCCACAGCAGGACCTTTGAAATTCCTGACACGATGATGGTGATGATGCCGGTACCAATCAGCGCCTGTACCGTACGCTCAAACTGACCTGGCTTTTTTACGTCGGCCAGCCAGTAAAAAATCATGGTAGTGATGAAGCCTGGTATCAACATCTGAACCAAGGGCAGAATTTTTGTCGCTAGGTCTTCCAATGCCTGTACCGCCAAGTGATGCCCGTTTGCCATCAATATAGCGGCGATGCATCTGTTAGAGGTATCGTTTTTTCATAGATGGCGGGCTAGAGGCAGGGCTAGCGCTCCGCGTTCATAAGCGCAGCTCTCAACTGCATCACAGTACCGACCTTGAGTACCCTAGCACCTTATTACTGGACCTGAAGTAGCTTTCATCCCTGTTGAGTTGTGATCGCGGAGCCGCCCAGTCGGGCGATGCCCCCACCCGAGTGGGTGTGTTGCTGTTGCATACTGCTCGCTTTGCCTCTAGCATCAGGATCTTCCTGAGTGTAAGTCTGAATCGCCCCTGGTTT